>JAGLWB010000421.1 GCA_023133655.1 Bacteroidales bacterium | reverse complement strand
TCTTACTTATTCAAGATTGGGTAGAATTAAAATATATTGTATTTTTGAACTATTGACCTAATTAAGGATTACGCATAACATTTAACAACAAAACAATGACCATCGACAGACGAAATTTTATTAAAACAACGGCCATTGCAGCAGCCGGCATAGCATTAGCACCAGGCATTGTTTTCGGGACGGGAAGCAGTAATTCAAAAGTCAGGCTGGGATTTATTGGCGTGGGATTACGTGGCGAGTGGCATCTTCACAATGCACTGGCCCGGGAAGATGTTGAAGTAACGGCAATTTGCGATATAAACCCAAAAAGGCTTGTAACTGCGCAAGATATGATCCAAAAAGCCGGGTACCATAAAGCGGTTGAATATGGAAAAGACGACTATGATTACCGTAATTTACTGGAACAGAAGAACATTGATGCGGTTATTATTTCAACGCCATGGTTGTGGCATACACCAATGACTGTTGATGCTATGAAAGCCGGAAAATATGCCGGTGTAGAAGTATCGGTAGCGACTACCCTGGAAGAGTGTTGGGACCTGGTTGACACACATGAAGAAACAGGTGTGCATATGATGATACTGGAAAATGTAAATTACCGCCGCGATGTGATGGCTGTTCTTAATATGGTCCGTCAACATGTTTTTGGTGAACTCATCCATTTCCGGTGCGGTTATCAGCATGATCTACGGGAGGTGAAATTCAATGATGGGATAAAAGCCTATGGAGGAGGTGTTCTTTTTGGAGAAAAAGCCAGAAGCGAGGCACAATGGCGAACACTACACAGTCTCAAACGAAACGCCGACCTGTACCCTACCCATGGCATAGGCCCCATTGCCGTTTATTCTGATATAAACCGTGGTAACCGTTTTATATCTCTGACTTCTCACGCCACTAAATCAAGGGGCTTGCACAACTATATCGTAAAAGAGGCAGGGCCGGATGATCCCAGTGCAAAACTAAGGTGGAAGCTGGGCGATGTGGTTACTACCACCATAAATACGGCAAACGGTGAAACCATTATTGTTACCCACGACACCAACCTTCCCCGGCCCTACTCGCTGGGATTCCGTGTTCAGGGTACCAAAGGTCTCTGGGAAGTTGACGGCAACAGAATTTACATTGAAGGAAAATCGCAGCCACACCGTTGGGACGATGCATCAGAATGGCTGAAAGAGTATGATCATCCTTTATGGAAAAGATATGAGGACCAGGCAGTAGGAGGCGGCCACGACGGTATGG
>JAGLWB010000420.1 GCA_023133655.1 Bacteroidales bacterium | reverse complement strand
CTTACACGGATCATGGATTTTATCGGTTTACAACTTAACAGGTAGAAATAATGCTTATTCAGTGTATTTCAAATCGGAAAATGGACAGATCAATGGATACAAGTTGTCGATTTTTGGCAGTCCTATTATTTCTCTTACATACGATTTTAAATTAGGGAATTATGCGGATTAAAAATGCAAGAGTTGTTTATATTCTTCTGCTTATCTTTCTTATTTCATGTGAGGAAAAGTACTGGCCTGAATTAGACAACAAATATGAAAGTTTGTTAGTAGTTGAGGGCATGATTACAAATAAACCAGGCCCGTATACGATAAATCTATCTTTATCAACTACAGTCCGGACATCAAAATATATTCCTTTATCAGGATATGAATTAAAAATAACTGATGATTCGGGGCAAGAAGAAACACTCACTGAAAATAAAGCAGGTGAATACTCAACATCTCTATCCGGGATACAAGGTGTTATTGGAAAAAAGTACCAGCTTACCATAAATGCGCCAGATGGCCGGACATATAAATCAGAATTTGAAGAGTTAACTATCCCAACCGGTATTGAATCTGTTTATGCCGAGGTAGAATATCGTGAAGATCTAAATTATTACCATGACCTGGCAGGTTACCAGTTTTATCTTGACACCTACAATGCAGAAAATGATTCAAATTATTATTTATGGCAACTGGAAGCAACCTACAAGTATCGATCTGACTTTTTGATCAGGTTTATTTTCGATCATTTTACGTTGAGTCCGTTTCCGAAACCGGATTCACTTCAAATATGTTGGAAAACAGATAAGATACAAGAAATATTTATCTATAACACCCTTGATCTTTCTGAACCAAAAATAACCAGGCTCCCTCTTAATTATGTCACAACAGAAGCGAGAGAACTGTCTATTCGTTACAGTTTACTGGTCAAACAGTTTTCAATAACCGAAAAGGCTTATGACTTTTGGAACAGTGTGAAGGAACAAAACGTTGAACAGGGTGCATTGTATACAAAACAGCCATATCAAATTCGTGGAAATTTATTTAACACGAAAAATCCGGATGAACCTGTTTTGGGTTATTTTTTGGTTGCCGGCATTTCGGAAAAGCGAATTTATGTTGGCAGGCCTCCTCCTCCGGTTTTAATGTATTATCCTGTTTGTGTTATCACAGACTTTGACATTGAACGGTTTGGTTTTATATACTGGACTGACGGGACAACATGGCCTCTCTATGTAACTGAAACTGCTGAGGGGGTGAGAGCACTTACTCATCAGGCATGTGTTGATTGCAGATTTAAAGGAGGAACAATTGAAAAGCCGGATTATTGGGAAGATTAATTTTTTTAGCAATAACTCTCATAGCTCGTAATGATTCGTGTAAAACATATAAAAATAATTGTACTATTTGGAATTCTGCAATTTGTGGTTTCAGCATGTGTGGAAGAGTATTGGCCTGAACTGGATGAGAAATATGAAAACATGTTAGTAGTTGACGGGATGATCACTAATAAGCCGGGGCCTTACATAGTAAAGATTTCATTATCAACAACAGTCAATAAGCCTGCCTACATGCCATTATCTAATTGTGAAGTTATGATAATTGACGATAAAGGTAACTCCGAAACACTTAATGAAAATGAACCCGGTGTTTACACAACCTCTCCGTCAGGTATCCGGGGGATGGTTGGAAGGAAATACAAGATTACTATTCATACGCCTGATGAAAAAAACTATGAATCGACATTTGAAGAGCTGAAACAACCTGTTGGGATTAACTCTGTGTATGCTGAAATAGAATACCGGGAAGATATTAATTATGTATATGACCTGGCAGGATACCAATTCTACCTGGATACTTACCAGGCAGAAAGTGATACAAATTTTTTCTTGTGGAAACTGGAAAGAACTTATAAGTTTAATGCTAATTACCGGATAAAATATATTTTTGATGGTGAATTTCATGTAATGGCACATTCAGATTCTCTGTATACTTGCTATAAAACTGATAATATAGAGGAAATATTTACATATCATACGTTAAACCTTACCGATCCAAAACTAACCCGCTTTCCATTACATTTTGTTAATACTGAAACCAAAGAGCTATCAATTAGATACAGCTTATTGGTTAAACAGCTATCAATTAGTGAAACTGCTTACCAGTTCTGGAATAGCCTGGAAGATAGAGAATCTGAAGAAGGCTCAATGTATACAAAACAGCCCTACCAGATCAGGGGAAATGTTTTTAACACTGATAACGCGGGTGAACCTGTTATGGGATTTTTTCTGGTAGCGGGCCGGACAGATAAAAGGGTTTTTGTCAATCGCCCGTTTACCCTTAATTTCCATTATAATACCACCTGCTTTTTAATTACTCAGGAGCTGTTGACTGTATTATCATTAATGCAAGACCAGTGGCCCCTATATCTTTATGCTGTTTTTCATGAAACTGGCGGCCAGTCGCCTGCTCTGCCTTCCGACCAGTCATGTTTGGATTGCACGATTGGAGGAGGAAAGATTATTAAACCGGATTTCTGGATAGATTAATAACTAAACAAGGACATTACTAATCATGAGAAATTTACTATCAATAACCTTAATACTTTGTTGTGCCTGTCATTTATCTTTCGGTCAAACAATCAATAAGCTTCCGGTGGAAAGTTATACAGATAATCTCATTGAAAATGTAATACTACACACTGACAGAGATATATACCTGTCAGGCGAAGAGTTATGGTTCACTGCCTATATCACCATGAATAATATCCTGTCGGATTCCACATTGAGTACCGTTCTTTACATTGAGTTGTATAATAATAAAGCAACAATTTGTAAAAAAAAGTTTGTAATCAATGATGGTCTGGCAATGGGTGCTTTTAATATCCCTGAAGAAACGCGCTCGGGAAATTATTTTCTACGTGCTTATACTCAATATTTAAGAAACGCTCCGCCTGAAACCTATTTCAGATCCCTTGTGACCATTATTAATCCGGAGATCCCACTTCCGGCAAATGAGCAAGCATTAAAACAAGAGACAACTATTGTTCACGAAAAGGTTAAATTATCAAAAAAACCCAACGACAACTTAAAAATCAATATTACGACAAGTAAAAAAACATATCAGCCAAGAGAATTGATTGGGTTGGAGCTTAATCATACTCCAGGCATCAATAATGAGTTAACCTATTTGTCTGTTTCTGTAATAAAACATGGTACAAAAATAAATGATGAATCTCTACATGGTGGATTGATTATTGACACCCTTCACCCTGATCCATACCCCAAAAAGTTATCCTGGGTCCCTGAAATAAGAGGTGTTAGCATCAGTGGCCTCATTCGGAAAAAAAACTCACTCCAGCCTGAATTAAATACAAAGATCTATATTTCGGTATTAGGTGAGAATCCACAATTTCACATTACTAAAACAGATGAAAATGGCAAATTTATTTTTGCATTAAACCAGGCAACAAATATCGAGGACATTTTTTTATGTACAAAACATCGCTTTGAAAACGACCTGGAGTTCCTCATTAACAATGATTTCTCCAGCACCTATCCTGTAATTAACGATATTCCATTTTTGATTGACACATCGTACAAGGGGTTGCTGGAAGAAATGTACATCAATTATCAAACGAAAATAGCATTCGATGTCAGCCATGTAGATATCTCCAAAAAAAGTTCTGGTATGCCATTCATTTGGGGCCTTCCGGAAAATTCCATTCTCCTTGATGATTTCATTGAGCTCCCCACTCTAAAAGATGTATTTAATGAAATAATACCTTTTGTAAGGGTACGAAGTCAAAAAGGCACGCATTATTTAAGTGTTTTGGATCCTTTAACAAAAGAAACATTTAACGCTCCACTTATTCTATTAGATAATCTACCGGTGTTTGATATCGATGAGTTGCTGAAAATTCACCCGGCCAGGATCAAGCAGATTGATGTCATTAACAGGACTTATTTACTTGGTGAGTATAACATTAAGGGTATCGTATTAATAACCTCGACTACTGATGATTTTTGTGGTATTTCATTTCCGAAAGAATCAATATTTGTTGAATTTCAAACAATCACACCAACCCTTGAATTTCAATCACCTATTTATGATACCGAAACAAAAAAATTAAGCAGGATCCCTGATTTCAGGACAACCCTCTACTGGTATCCAAATCTCATATTACAACAACAAGATACTGCGTTATCATTTTTTGCTTCCGATCATTGCTCAGAATATGATGTAATAGTCAGGGGCATAACTAATGAGGGCATTCCGTGTTTTGGGAAGGCATCGTTCAGGGTTTCACGCTAATTTGCACGCTAATTTGTCGGACACCTATAGGTGTCCGACAAATTGTGGGGAATATACAGAGTATCAAGCCGTTGGTTCAAAACATCGACTAAATGATCAAATTGAATTCTATTAACCGAATCAACAGGTTTTGCCGAAGGGGATTTTACTTTTAATGGATCAATGGGTTCACCATTCTTGTAAACCCTGAAATCGAGATGAGGCCCGGTTGCTAATCCTGTTTTACCAACATAGCCGATCACGTCTCCCTGTTTAATATGTGTTCCGTTCTTTATGCCTTTTGCATAACCTGAAAGATGCATATAAACCGTTGAATAGGTTCCATTGTGCCTGATTTTGATATATCTTCCCCCACCTCTTCTTTCATACCCTTTCTTAATCACCACACCATCTCCAATCGTGTGAACCGGGGTTCCTGAAGGAGCAGCATAATCCACGCCATGATGAGGCCGCCGGATCTTTAGAATGGGATGAAGCCTGCTATGGGAAAACCGGGAACTGATCCTGCTAAATCGTAAAGGGGACTTTAAAAACGTTCGACGCAAGCTGTTTGCTTCCTCATCAAAATAATCACCAACACTATCCTGAACAAAATAATAGGCAAAATAATCATATCCCATATGGGTAATGCAACCAGCAATTATATTGCCAATACCAATGGTGTCATCTTCAACAATCAACTCTTCAAACATAATCCGGTAACTGTCCCCTTTTTGAATACCAAAAAAGTCGATAGCCCAGGCATAGATATCAGAAAGTTCCACTGCCAGGTATGGGTTGGTTCCATTCTCAACAAAGGAGTTCCAAAGAGATGATTCAATAACACCGGTTGTTGAAGATATGACTTTTCTGATCTCTTTACTTCCTTTATAAACATTCAAAGTATCTCTCAGGTCAAACACAACATACTCAGTTAATGAGATGTTATAAACAAAATATTGCACGGCAGGGATTGAATCAACGGTAAACAGAACAGCATAAGGATTCCCTGATCTTATCTTACGGACGTTAAAAACAGGTCGTGCTTTCCTGGCCAATTGATTTATGGTTGGGTAATCCACATCATATGATAATAAAATATCAGCAAGGTATTGATTCTTCTTTACCTTCCCATATTGGATAGTCATTGAGTCAATTACTATTCCATACTTAACCAAAGGGTGATAGAGAAACTCACTTTCCTGAAGTATTTCAGATTCAGCCCTGTTTTTTTCAAAAGGCCAGAAAATAATAATCAGGATAGCGATTGCAAGAAACAGTATAAAAAATTTTATTAGCTTTGTTCGTGACACAGGATGGGTTTATTTTTTTTGCAAAGCCAGTTTCCTGCCAACATTCATTGCCTTAAGGTTAATGTCCACCACTCCCTGGCCTTTCTTTCCAAATGTTTGAACGATTGCCTCTTCAAGTTTATTGTAGTCTATTTCAAGAAAGGGAGTTGCAGCACCAAGTATGACCATATTTGCAGCTCGGTCTGAACCCAGGTCTTTGGCTATATCATTGGCGTTTATGACCAGGTGAAAAGGTTGTTTTTCTATTTCATTTATTATTGATTCAACGGCAGGGTAGTTTGGAATATTGATATGGGGTTTAGAATTTGTGATCAGCCATCCATGCTTAGCAAGCTTAGGAAGGTAGCGCAATGACTCCATAGGTTCAAGTGAAAGTATCATATCAGCTTTCCCTTCCGGGATCAGGTCGGAGGCAATTTCATTATCTGAAAGCCGCAGATTTGAATAAACGGCTCCACCCCGCTGGCTCATTCCATGAACCTCGGCCTGTTTTAAAAACAAGCCCGTATTGACGGCTGCCAACCCAATAATTGCAGCAATTGAAAGAATACCTTGTCCTCCCACTCCCGCAAGTATGATATCTTTTTTCATTATAGCTCTTCCATTTTTTGTTTAACTTTTTTCTCAGCCCGAATTCTTTTAGCAGCAACATGTATACATTCCCTTCTGGGAATAATAACGGAGACCCCTTCATAAGCAAGTTCCTCTTTCATAACCTTCATGTTCACTTCATGCTCCTTGGAAACAGGATACAAAATACGAATATGCTCTTTTTCCACTCCTACTCCTTCGCAAATCGATTCAATTCTTCCTGTGGCTAATGAATCCTGCATCCCTGTCATGGCTGTTGTTGAATTATCAAGGATAAGAATAGTGATGGGCGACTTATCACTAACGGCATCTACCAGACCTGTAATACCGGAGTGAATAAACGTTGAATCGCCAATAACAGCAACTGACGGAATTAAGCCGGCATCAGCCGCACCCTTGGCCATGGTAATAGAGGCACCCATATCAACGAGGCTGTTGATGGCTTTATAAGGCTCAAGAACGCCTAACGAATAACAGCCGATGTCGGAAAAAGCCCTCCCTTTGGTATACTCTTCCATAGCTTCATTCAATGCATTGTAAGAATAAATATG
>JAGLWB010000042.1 GCA_023133655.1 Bacteroidales bacterium | reverse complement strand
TTACATTACACATGAATATGTTGAACTTATAACATCTCTTATTAATGGATCAAAATATATATTTAGCCTAATTATCATTGATATGGTATAATACAACATTTATAACTCAAATGTAAATGATTAAGAAAACACCTCAACCTCCAGAAGAGTTATTTCATTATTGCCCGATTGAATCATTTTATGGCATTATTTCAAACCAAAACATTTGGTTGAGTAATTCCAACTACTCAAATGATCCAAATGAAAATATGTTGGCAAATGAAATTTTGATCGAGATATCAAAAAACTCAAAAGATAAGAATATAGAATCCTTTGCAGCAAAAGTGTTAAATGATGAAATAAGTATTTTGGATGATCAGGTTTCATTTATATTTTGCATGAGTAAGATGAATGATGACTTAAACCAGTGGAGGATTTATGGTGATAACGGTTATGGAATTGTACTAAGCGTTAGAACAAAGTATTTCCTTGAAAACGAACTCTGGACAATTCTTGATGATAAAAATATCCTTCCAAAATTTGACAAAATATATTTGTCGAATTGTATCTATGAGGAAAAAGAGCATGTTGATATAATTAAAAAGTTATTATTTATTTTTGGGATAATGGAGGGAAAAGATGATCTGAAAGTAACTCAATTCAAACTCTATCTAAAATTTTATAGTAGTTTTTTTAAACATATTTCCTATAAAGATGAACAAGAATGGAGAGTTGTTTGCTTGCCGGTAACTTCACCTCAACAACATGTTACGGTTAAATATAAAATGCATTTTCGTCCAGGTCGTGGTTTAATTATTCCCTATATCAAACAAGATTACATTAAACACTCATCTTTTGAAAATACACCTTTTGAATCCGTTAAAGTAGGTTCAAATGTTTTGAACTCTGTTAGTGAAATTATGAGTTTTGTTCAATTTATGGATGGAGATTATCTTGGGTCTATGGGTCGATCAAAATTAAAAATCCAGGAAATTCCATGAACAGATTGATAATTACCCCTGCTATATTTTCACCAGTAACCGTTTTAACTCCTTGAAGCCCTGGTTAACTTCGCCTGGCTGAAATATCCAGGGTAAGGTACTGCAAGTGTTTAAATATTAGATTCTCAGGGACTTTAGATCAATATTAAATATTTAAATCGATGAAAAAAATAATTGTCAAAGATTTCAATAATATCGTATTACTAAATCAATTATCTCAATACCACCATTTTTCTTACCCCAATTATCTCGTTATCGACTTGTAGAGAATAATAATACATGCCGTTTGACAGATTTTGGATATTAAATGTAACTAGTTTTTCCCCTTCACTCTGTGTATCATTAACCAAGGTTTTGACCATACTTCCAAAAGTATTGTAAACGTTAAGTTTAACATATGATTGTTGGGAAATCGAATATTTTATGGTTGTGGTTTCTCTTACCGGATTAGGGTAGTTTTGTTGCAGATTAAATGTTGCAGCTTGCAAGGGCTTGGATTCCTTTTGATTGGAATAACTTTTTTTTCTGAATAACAGGTCGACCAGGTATTCACGGTTTTTCTCGTATGCTTCACGTGAAACGGGCTTGTACTGGGGGTAATTACCTATAAATCCAGATGATTTGTTCGATGTAGTATCCATTAAAGTATAAGTATAACCCAGATCAATAATGGCACAGATTGAATCTGCATAGCTGTTTGGATTTTCAATCTGGTCTTCAAACCAAATTATGGCTGCCACATAATCCTCTTTTTCAATATTGCACCAATTAATAACGTGGTCAGTAACATTGGCTGTTATTTCATCCTCCCATAAGGTTGGAATTGAATCTAAATAATTTTGCAATCCTTCAAAATCCTGATCAAAAAGCCGCTTTAATACCAGTAATATTTTTACAGAAGCTTTAACATATTTTGAATCGGAGTGATATTCTATTATCTCCTTGAATTTAGATTCTGCTAATGCATAATTACCATCAGCCATTGCTTCCTTGCCCTCTGTGAACAGATCGGAATCAGTAGGTGTACTTTTATACCCGTTCCATTCCGGATACCAGATATAATCTCCGTTTGGGTACAGATCTGCCAGTGTATCGATTCCACCCTGGCCCCAATAGTTATTTCTGACATCAAGATAAGGATTGCCAGGGGTATAAACAGTATTATAATAAACAAGATAATTAGTATCAGGAATACTGTCATTATGGATGTAGTTGTATTGAAAGTCATGTGGAAAACTGCCATCCAGGGCGTAAATCTGATTTTCTTTATTGTTGATAATATGTTGTGTATCTTCTTCATCAGGGTTTCTTTCCTCACTTCTTATTTCACTGTTGCTTTTATCCAAACAAGCCACGCCGGTGGTGTGCTCTTCAATGAAATTATTTATCACATCAACGTAACTTTTATAGATTATCATGCCATAACTGGTATCTGTGGAAACGTCGCCTGAAAAGTGAATATGGCACTCTTTAACCTTATTTACTACTCCTGAGCCGGCGTAATAGAGCGTAACCCCATCAAGTTCGTCATGTACGATAGAGTCGTTCAGGATCAGAAAGTGGTGATATTGTTCCACCCCGATGAGTGTTTCAGCAAGATGGTCTTCGGAAGATGGCGGATTAAGAGTATCGTTAATGCGGTATGCCTCATCGTAAAGAATTATACAATCTTCAACTCTTGCGATGCAGGTATCCTCACTTTTTTCTCTTCTGAGGCGAACAGGTGTGTTTGTAAGTTCAGAAGAAGAAAGCAGGAAATAGTCAGCACTTCCTTTAATCATAGAGTTGCTGAATTCACTTTTATTAATAGTACAAGCGTATATTTCTTCTTCAAATAGCATGTTTTCAAAGTAAGCGCTGTCAATGGTAAGTGTAAGACTATCGTTTTCGATGTAAATAAAAAGGGAAGCATCTTCATCAGCGATGAAATTCACATGGTCACCTATTTCGATATCCCCATAAACAATAAGGCTGTCGGCGCCGGTTTTGGCATGGATGGTTACACTGTCTCCGATGGTAAGGGTGGCGCCTTCTTCTATGACCAGCGTACCCTTGTAAAAATCGACGTTAATTCCATTACCAAAAGTAACTTCTGAACTGTCATTTGCCTGGCAATGTCGACGACAAATTTTATTGCATGAATAATTATAACTTATCAAGGGTGAGTAATCCATTTCAAAAGGGATCAAATCATATTCGATACCCATTAAAATAGTGTCTTGACCCGAACTAAACTCAATTGGCACACTATCGTATACTAACTCAAATTCTTCATTCCATCTGTAGTCTATCATTGAAAACTCATAAATTATTGCTGAAAGATTTATAGCCGACTGCTCACAGATTTCGAGAAAGACTTTACCAAAATCCGTTTTCTCATTTGTTATTTTGTCATCAAAATAATAAGAAAAGTCAAATTCAATCTCAATTGGATCGTCATTTATACCCTGCATAGGGAGCGTGCCCCCTTTATGCTTACTGAAAGGGCAATTTTGTTTCAGATCAACGGGATCCGTATAATTACAATTTGGTGCATGACCTAAATGAAATGAAAGTGTATTTCTAATTGGATGTTGTATTTTAAGTTTAAGAATAATATCAGGTTTGTAGTACTTTTGGGCAGTATCAAGGTGAATAACATATGCGTGGTTTAATTTTATGCCGCCATTAATTACACTTTCTGCTAAAAGCCTGTATGGTACATAGATGTAACCAGAATCCTTCCAACCATTTCCCCAACTATTTGCTACTTTAACAACACCGATTTTCCAATCTCTAATATCTACAGTATCGTCATTATTAATATCTATGCTATCAGTATATAATCCATCATTATTATTATCGAACATTATACTATCATGATATCCAACTATTGTCAGGGTATGATTTCCACTACTACCAAACCGATTTATTAACCATTTTCCTGAATCAGGACTCACTTGAAGTTTTCGATAATCCATGTCCTCGCCCAAAACCTTAGCTATGAAATTAGCTAATCCACCAATACTATCCCCTTCATTATGATCGCTTAGCCAATGCTTTAGTACGTCCAGCTTTGTTGAATCCGTAATAGTGATTTTTGAATATGATTTTAACTTATTATAAAAACTTGTATCATAATTATTGTATCCGGTCATCCATTTTCTATAATCTCCAGCCATACCTCCCCATACAGGTACAGTTGGACATCCTTGCTCAATAACAATATCCCAGCAATCAATGATATTTGATCCGGTATCAATTCCTCCATTTAAATAATTATAAGCAAAATGCGTTGGAAAAAGATTTGTATCAATTAATGGATTAGACACATCAATATCTCTTAAACGATTAATTTCATACGTGAAGTTGTAACCTATTCCTGCTGCCGGGCTGCAACTATTACCCTCCTGAGGGAATATAGTTCGCATATATTTATTTAAAGAATTGTCAACTATGGAAGATAGTGGTGTATTAGAGGATGAATCAGTTAATTCTAATTCAGGAATTGAATTGAGCTTTGAGATAAGTACCGGTGTGTATTCAGGTACCTTTCCAACAATCCAGGGTGTTCCTGTTGAATCAGGATTTGCATTTATTATTTGTGCATAAGATCGGGTTAATAGAAATCCTAAAATGATTAATAAAATTAGATTTTTCATTACATTTAGCTTTTTATGATTTTACCGGTGAAGGTTTGATTATTAATTCTTAATTGATATAAATAAATACCAGGCATCCATTCTTTTCCATCAATTTTGATATTACGAGTACTTTCTCTTATTGTTATTACTCGCCTTTCTACTATTTTACCACTAATGTCATATATTACAAGTTGGCTCCTTTGGGTTGAAACAGGAAAATTAACACTAAGAATTGTGTATTCATTAAAAGGATTTGGAAAAACCTTCAGAATTGAATGATTAATATCTTTCTCAATTACTGAGACTGTAGGATTGATACTTCTATGTAATATATGAATGCCATATGTTATTGCATATATATATTCATCAGGAGATAAAAATACTTTTTCGATAGTATTACCGGCTAATCCAGAATTAACCCACTGCCAGGTTGCACCTCCATCCATTGAATTGTAAATACCTCCCGGCCCGCCTACTGCATTAGATACACCAAGATAGATATCACCTATTGAATTGATTACGATCCCATCTGCATTTAAATCTTGCGTTAAATATATCCATTCTGAGTTTTCTTCATCATAAACGTAGCATCCACCAATAAATGTGTAATGATGACCATAAACAGCAGCATATAGTTTGCCATTTGAATCAAGTGCTAAATCCATAACATAACTATATAACAAACCTATATGCTCCCATGTTTCACCTTCATCAACTGAACGATAAACACCTCCTCCATTCCCCATCCAGGCCGTTGTTGCCGCGTAAACTTCATTGTCAGGCCCTGCTTCTATATCAAAAATATATTCTTCCCATCCGGGAACCATAAATACCGTATCCCAGGTTTCTCCATAATCTATTGAACGGATAATACCGACATCATATCCGCTTCCGACAAACATTAGTCCATTATCTAAACACTCAATTGAAAATATATTATCCAGGCCACTAATTACACTATACCAGTTATCCCCATAATCTGTAGATTTATACAATACCCCGGAGGCTCCGGCAAAAATGTTATTCAAAGAATCTGTTGCAATAGAATAAATAGTATTACCAAATAATCCTTTATATTCCCAGGTCTCCCCATTATCCTGGGATAAATAAACGCCATTCGATCCGCTAAAAATATCTCCATTGTTATGAATTGTTATTGTCCAGGGGTTAGCTGTATCGGGCGTGGGCACTATCTCCCAAAAATCCTGAGAATACAAAGGTTTGGCAATAAAAGAGAGAAGTAATAAAAATAAAAAGAAAGCATTATTTTTCATAAAAATGTAGTATTTATTTGGTTTGCATAAAAATACAACATTTATTTATTAATTGTTAAGGACTGAAAGTCTACATGATACAGGAAAATTGATGCCGCATAATAATTTCTAGCTTTTTAACATTAATCGGTTTTTTTAATGAAAGTAATACAAGTTGTTAATAACTTATTATATCATTTAGTGAATTTACATTAAACCTCTAATTTTGGATGGCCTAAAAATCAGAGAAATGAAAAAATAGTTTTTTTAGTTATCTCTCCTGCACTGCCAGGTTGTCATGTGAAATGGTCTGTATTAGATGATAACCCAGGTATCAAAAAAAAAGATCGTCTCTTAAATCGCTTTATTTGAGGTCATTTTTTTGCGTACCTGGTTTTTATCCCTAAAACACGGTTTTTTCGATAAATCGGTTGAGTTTTGCCTTGATAAGTGATAGCAAAAACATGACGAATGAACGCAATAAAAATTATTGCACATATCAATAGCACGATATAATTAACTGCTTTTGATCCACCTATAAATAATTGCAGGATTTCTTGTTTCATACATCTGCGGTTATTTCACAACCAAACATTTCCTGATTAATAGTCTTCACCTGGCCTATAAGGTTGTGCTGATTAGTTTTAATTTCTTTCAATTCTGCTATAATGTCCGAAACATTTTCCGGTACATCTTCTGTTGGTTTCGTGACAGTTTTGTCATCTGATTTTTCCCCGGCATTTTCCGGGGTGGTCTTTTCTGTATTCAGTCCCCGCTACAAGCCGGCTTTCTTTTTATGTTTGGAAGCGATGAAAAAAGAAAAGCAGTTAAAAAATCCCAAAAACACCTTCCGGTGTGATACCAAGAAATAGGTATAAAAATCATTGTCCGTATGGTTTTCTATTGAAAAAACAATGCACTAAAAGCCATGGCAAATGTAAGTGACAGAACTATTTTACCAATTCTTGTAAGGGTTTTTCATTAACATTACATTGTAAAAGCGGGCATCGCCAGTTACTTCTTCACCTAACCATTCCGGTTTTTCAAAAGGAAAATCTTCTGATGGTAACTCAATTTCCGCAATTGTTAAGCCTTCATTATCACCGTAGAATTTATCTACTTCAAAATTCAACCCTGTTTGTTCCGGTACAATATAACGGGTTTTGTCAATCACACCAGGCTCGCAAATTTTAAGCAATGTTTTTGCTTCCTCAACAGAAATTTCTTTTTCCCATTCAAACCGGCTTGCGCCTGACTTGCTTCCAATGCCCTTGATCGTTAAAAAACCTTTGTCACCTTTTATGCGGACACGTACTGTACGTTCCGGCACAGATGAAAGGTAACCCTGGGTTATCCGGGTTTCTTTAGTGACGAGACCTTTATAATCACCTTTAACTAAAAATTTTTTTTCAATTTCTTGTGCCATGCTATATTTAGTTAGCTAATTTTTTATCAATCACTCCCACAACACGTTTTACAGCCTGTAAATCAGGATGTTTTTTTACAATTTCAAGGAATTCTTCAAGCGTGTATTCATTTTTTCCAGCTTTTCCATGGAGTCAATAGATAGATTGAATCCATTTTTCGTGTCATTTCCTTATCAGAAAACTCTTTTGATCTTGCTTTCATAATCCATCCAGGCAGTTTCCAAAAATCCTGAATTCATACCTGGGAATTACTGTATCTACCATAATTCATTCTTTATTATTTGGTAATAATCCAATTTAGCCGTTGCATCATTTACAAGACAGATTATGTTTTCATCAACCACAATTCCTTCATATTTAAGTTCATCTAAATTAAATATTTGCAACACATTTGCATTGTAGTCACACTTAAACACTCTCTTTGACTGGTCGCTTACAATCCACAAAAACGAATGATCAGCATCAGCAAAAATGCCTGAATAGTCCGATGCAAAGTCCAGGTTATCCTCACTAATAATTCCCGATACTTCATTCCAGGTTATTAATAATTCAGGATTCATTTCATTAACGATGTAATACAGTTTATTGTTTGTATTGTAAGAGATGCCTTCCAGCCCGTTATTATCTGAATTTGCCGGAATATCTAATCTAAAAGTCTCTAATTTAATCCCTGTATCGTAATCAATAAATGTAATTTCACGATCAGCTTCTTCAGCAACCACTACAAGGTTTTTATCAGGATTATAAGTAACACCTTCCAGATTCTTACCAGTATAATCCAACATCCTGATTATGTTTCCCTGCATATCCATTTCATAAACATGGTTGGTGTGATCACTCACAGTTAATAGCGTTTTTTTATCATGCCCGAATGATAATCCTGAAGGCTCGGGGACATCGATTGGATAACTATCGATCAACTCCAGTTTCCCCACAGGAGCCTCAATCACCGGGTCAGGTGTTTCTTCCTTCCGGCAAGCACCAGCAAAAAGCATAACAATTACGATGATTAAAACTCTGGCCATTGGATTTTCTTAATAAATCAAAAATCTATTTCTGCGTACCGTTTGCTGTTCCGGGTGATGGAACCGAAACTCCACCACCCGAGCCAGTACCGTAACTGATAGCATCATCAAAGATAACGCCATTTTACTAATTAGGGGTTAAAAGGTTATGCTGGATACGGGTCTGGCAATCATTTATGGAGTTAAGACCTTTCGTTTAAATGAACAAGTGAAAAGGAACAAAGGCAGGTTTCCCAAAGACTTTATGTTTCAGCTTACCGATGAAGAGAAGCAAAAGGTTATCGCAAATTGCGATCACCTTAATAAATTAAATTGTAGAAGGGATGTCATCCCTTTACTTTTCTTTGCTGTAATCAATCTCTTTCATAAAATCCCCCTCAGAATTCCAAAATTGCCATATGCCTGTACGGTCACCAAAAAAGTATTCTCCTTCATAATATTTTTGCCCGTTGTCGTGCCAAACAGTTCTTTTTCCATGACTCACTTCGTATTTAAAGGTGCCTTCACTCCATTTTATCCCACTATCAAACCAGGCAACCCATTTCCCATACTTTTTTCCCTGTTTAACAGGCCCTTCAGCTCTTTTGCTTCTGTTCTCATAATAATGGATCTCCCATATTAGTATTTTTTCACCTTCCTCTATACGAAAAAAACGCATGATTTTCGGGAACCCATTATCAAACCCCATGATTGAATATTCAGCAACCGGTAACAGGTTTCCTTCAATATCCCATACCTGAAAATCTCCAACCGGCTTGCCATTTAATAATTCTACCTCATAATTTTTCTTGCCATTCTCGTACCAATAAATCCATGTTCCATTATTAACACTATCATCGGGATAAACCCCTTCCATACGTTTTTTATGATTCTGAAAGTAATAAACTTCCTGAACCAGCAAGCTGTCGCTGCCTTCTACCTTATAAATTTTTTCGTGTTTGGGAACCCCGTCAATGTAAGTATCCACCACTACTTTGACCAGGCCGCCGGAGCAGGCAATCATAATTAAAGGCAGGAAAAACCATATTATTTTTCTCATCTGTTTATATTTATTAATGTGAATCAAGAGTTGAACCCCTATCAGGGTTCTTGTTGTTATTACTTTATTATCCAAGGGTTACACCCGTAGTTATTCATGTTATATCCGCCTCTGGCGGATAGGATTGTCCGAAGCGGGTTGAACTTATGAAACAATTACCTGTTAAATTTCAACCTCTGCCCCCTGTTAGATTCATCAAATCGACCATTGTTATAAACGAGGTTTCCGTTAACAAATGTATGCGTAACTTTCGTCCTGAATGTTTCTCCTTCAAAAGGCGACCATCCACATTTATATAAAACATTCGATTTATCAACAGCCCAAGCTGCATCTGTATCAACAACCGTCAGATCAGCCCAATACCCCTCCCTGAGAAATCCTCTTTTATCCACTTGAAAACAGATGGCCGGATTATGACACATTTTCTCAACAACTTGCTCAAAGGACATTTTACCTTCAAGGGCAAGCTCAAACATAGCGATTAAAGAATGCTGGACCAATGGTCCACCGGAAGGGGCTTTAAAGTAAGTATTTTGTTTCTCGTCACCGGTATGAGGTGCATGATCGGTGGCAACAACGTCAATCTTGCCGTTTAATATGCCGCTCAATAATCCTTCTTTGTCCTTGAGTGTCTTAATTGCAGGATTCCATTTGATGCATGTTCCCTTTTTCTTATAATCCTCATCCGAAAACCATAAATGATGTACACAAACCTCGGCAGTTATTCTCTTTTTGTCTAATGATATTTTATTGTCAAACAGGTCCAGTTCACGAGCTGTTGAAAGGTGCAAAATATGCAGGCGTGTGTTGTGTTTTTGTGCCAGTTTTACGGCCAGGGAAGATGATTTATAACAAGCTTCTTCAGTACGGATAACCGGATGCATTTCGATGGGAACATCCTCGCCATATTTCTCCCTGGCAAGGTGCAAATTTTTCCTGATCGTATCCTCATCTTCGCAATGTACAGCCACCAACAAGTTACTCTTTGAGAAGATATCATTCAAGGAATTGAGGTCATCCACAAGCATATTACCGGTTGATGAGCCCATAAACACTTTTACACCACATACATTGAGAGGGTCCGTTTTGATAATCTCATCAATGTTATCATTTGATGCGCCCATGTAAAAGGAGTAGTTAGCCAGAGACTTTTGCGCAGCGAGTCTGTATTTATCTTCCAGTAAATCGTGGCTTAAAACAGGTGGAACAGTATTAGGCATATCCATATAGGAGGTAATCCCCCCAGCCACTGCCGCCTTGCTTTCTGAGTATATATCAGCTTTATGCGTCAGCCCGGGTTCACGGAAATGCACCTGGTCGTCAATAACTCCGGGTAACAGGTACTTTCCGTTTATATCAATGACCTCAGCACCTTCTTCAACTTTCCCACTTTGGCCCTTGATAATTTTATCTATCCTGCTGTTCTTAATGATAAGTTCGCCATCGAAGATATCCCCTTCATTGATGATCCTGGCATTGATGATATGGTACGGTCTGTTCATTTGTCCTTATCCTTGCGATGCAGCTTCTTAATATTCATACATCGAAGATTGATCACACCAAAAATGGCCTCTTTGAATATTCCTGAACTCATTTTAGATACTCCTTCGGTACGGTCGGTAAATATGATAGGGACTTCCATTACCCGGAAGCCGAGCTTCCAGGCTGTGTATTTCATCTCTATCTGGAACGCGTACCCTACAAATTTTATTTTATCCAGGTTGATGGCTTCCAAAACCTTCCTTGTGTAACATTTGAATCCGGCAGTTGTATCTCTGATCTTCATGCGGGTGATAAGCCGGACATATGCCGATGCATAATAGGACATCAACACCCTACCCATTGGCCAGTTAACAACATTAACGCCATTAATATACCTGGAACCAATGGCAACATCGGCCCCCTGATTGGAACATGCATCATACAGCCTGAGCAGGTCATCAGGGTTATGGGAGAAATCAGCATCCATCTCAAATATATACTCATACCCCTTTTTCAACGCCCATTTAAATCCATGGATATAGGCAGTTCCCAGGCCCAATTTTCCCTCTCTCTCTTCAATAAACAGGCGATCAGGAAATTCGTTGATCAAATTTTTTACAATTGCTGCTGTACCATCCGGTGAATTATCTTCAACAATAAGGACATTTAACTCTTTTTCAAGTGAAAAAACCTTTCGGATGATCTTCTCTATGTTTTCTTTTTCGTTGTATGTTGGTATTATGACTAAACTGTCGGACACGGCTATAAATTTTTAAATTAACACTTGCTGTCAGGTGTAACACCTGACAGTCAGGGTAAATGGTGCTGTCAGGTGTAACACCTGACAGTCAGGGTAAATGGTGCTGTCAGGTGTTACACCTGACAGCGCCTGATTACTTTTTAAGAAACTTTAAATACACAGGCCTATGATTACTGAATGTAACACTTACAATATAAAAACCGGCTGAAAAACCGCTAACATTCACTTGAAAAGAATTTTCTCCAATGGTTGTTTCTGCCCCTTTCTCAAAAATTTCGTTTCCCATTAAGTCTGAGATTTTTATGTGAACATAACTTGTATTCCGGCAAACGAATTCCAGGTTCAGGTTATTGTTGGCAGGGTTAGGAAACAGGTTCATGTCACTAACCAATAAATCGTCACCAATGCTGCTTGCATTGGTAAATGGGATAGTTACCGGATCCATTACGTTTCCACTCAAGTCTTCCACATTTTGAACTGATGCCTCATACTCTTCTGCATCCATCTCCGAAACAGTCAGGTACACATCTGATTTAACAATACTATGGAGGTTTGCTTCTAAAACGGTGATATCATTGTTGATTGAATAATTTGCAACAGTCTCGGCAGTGGTCTCATCAACATCTTCAGAGAATGAAATCTTAATGATTGAATTTGTGATTGCAGCGACGCTTTCTATGGTTGGCGAGATATTATCCTCTCCGGGCTGAACATCCTCCTCCGATCTCAGTTCAATTTTCCATTCATCAAAATCAAAATTAAGAGGGCCTGAAATATTGTAAGCATCTCCTTCAACCGGATCATATTCAAATATGGGTGAATTATGTATCAACAAGGTTCCAGTTCCATCGTTTACTTTCCACATGTAATAATTAGCCTGGTAATTAGCATCGGTACATGTAGCATTTAATACTTTTACTAATACAGATTCATACGGCTCGCCGGCATCACCGGTGTTTATTATGGCAGTAGCAGGCAATGTGTGGCCAATGGAGATACGGTAGTAGCCAGTAATATTCTTTATTTCAGTTAATCCCCAATACTCATCTATTGTGCCAGTCAACACCAGGCTGTCACCAACTTCCGGATTCCTGCCCGGATCATAACAAAAAAGCCCATTCCATTCACCATATCCATTTTGTATAAAATAATTGTTGCCGAAATTTCCTGTCACTACACCTGTTGTGCTAACCACCTGGCCATCATACGGCGAGCTGCTCTGCTGACCTTGAATATCAAAAATACTGGTGATGGTTCCGTTAAATATTTCCGGAACGTAATAATTATAGGTCACCGTATTACTTGAGTACATCCCGTCAACGGCTTCAATTTTATAAAACACGGTTGTTCCTTCATCCTGGCCCGGGATTTCACCATGATAATGCCCACCGGTTGAAATCATCTCCACTTCATTTGATAAGTCATTCCAGGCCAGCCCCCAAAATAATGTTGCCTCCGTAACATCTATCTCAGAGCTTATAATATCAGCACTAATAATAACAGGGGTTCCAGCAATGGGTTGAGAGGGATTCATAGCTACATCACCAATTTTCAAGGGGCTGGCAATTTCTCCACCCCAAATAAGCTGGGCAAACTCCGGATTATCGATAAATGGATTTCTGTTTTTCTGCCATGAATATATTACGTTGTTCCGGTTCATTTCAAAATCATCGGGAGGGTCCTGAAGATTCCACTCTAACAAGGTCGACAATTTACCATGCTCAGGATTTGGGTACGTGTTTACTGCATCAACTACTTCGAGGTCTATTTCACCATTATCACCTTCATACCTGACTGACATATAAAAAATTATTCTGGCAATATCACCTTTAACTTCATCACGGGCTTCCCAGGTATATTCAGTATAATAGCAACCAGTTGCTTCATTATGTTGGGTTCCTCCATTGTCGAAATCCTTGTTACTTTTATCCTGATTCACCGAACAATCGCAAGGTTTAAGGTTGTGCACATCACTATACATGGGATACACCTCATCAAAATTCCCATGAGATTTTGCCCAGACATGTTCTCTGTTGATCTGGTTAACACCAGTGCCGTAATCACTATTGTCTTGAGACCGTCCGGTATAAACCAATATTACATTAGAAGAATTAACAGGATCGGCATCCGAAAATTTTAAAACCGATTTAGTGCTAAAATATGAAAACACGGTATGTTGGTCAATAATCTGATGAAGGGTGCTTTTTAACGCTTCTCCATCTTCCCCTTCCGTACCATTATAATAACCCGTAGGTTGTGCATAAAGATAAATTCCGCTAAGGAATAATAAAATTAATAGTATACTTTTATTCATCTGTCTAATTGTTATTTATTGATTAT
>JAGLWB010000419.1 GCA_023133655.1 Bacteroidales bacterium | reverse complement strand
TTTCTTTTGTAGGTTTATGAACGGACAAAATTAGGATATGTTAATTTATTAACAAACAGATTTTATTAATTTGTAACCATTTTAAATAATTGCACTCTATGAGATATAAAACGATTACTCCGTCTCTTTTCATTAAAAACAGAAAAAAACTAAACAAAAAAATTCAACCCCATTCACTTGTGATTGTCAACGCTAATGATGAAATGCCCCGAACCGGTGATCAATTTTTTCCATTCCGGCAAAATTCCGATATTTTCTATCTTTCAGGTCTGGATCAGGAAAAATGTATCCTGGCCATTTGCCCCGATCATCCCAATAAAAAATACCGGGAAATCATTTTCACCGTAAAAGCTGATCAAACAATGACCACTTGGTTGGGGCATAAGTACAACAAAGAAGAGGTCAAAGAAATTTCAGGGGTGCAAACGGTTATGTGGCTTGATGACTTTGAAATAACCCTCAGGGAGTTGATGTTTCATGTTGATCGTGTTTACCTCAACCAAAACGAATATGTTAAATTTTCTCCAGATGTTCCATCCAGAGATACCCGCTTTTCGCATGAAATTCGTGATAAATTCCCCGTTCATACCTATCACCGGCTGGCCCCTTTGTTCATTGGGCTCAGGCTCATAAAAGAACCTGAAGAGATAGCCCTTCTCCAAAAAGCGTGCGACCTGACCAATGATGCTTTTCACCGGGTGCTTAAATTCATCCGGCCAGGTGTTATGGAATATGAAGTGGAGGCTGAAATGACCCATGAATTCATCAGAAAGGGGGCAAGCGGCCATGCCTATCTGCCCATTATCGGATCGGGTAACAATGCGTTGGTATTACACTATACCGAAAATAATAACATATGTAAAGAGGGTGATCTGGTATTGATGGATTTTGGTGCTGAGTATGCCAATTATGTAGCCGATTGCACCAGAACCATACCGGTAAATGGAAAATTCACCCCCAGGCAGCGCGAATGCTATGAAGCCGTGTTACGGGTGCAAAAAACTGCAACAGCTTTTTTTGTTCCCGGAAATACAATCGACCAAATCAATAAAAAAGTGAATAAACTGATGGAAAAAGAGATGATCGGCTTGGGATTGTTCTCAGAAGAAGATGTTAAAAAGCAAAACCCCGAAAAACCTTTGTATTTCAATTACCTGATGCACGGCGTTTCCCATCCCATCGGACTGGATGTTCATGACGTCGGTAGCAAATACATACCTTTTGAAAAAGGAATGGTTTTCACTCTCGAACCCGCTATCTATATCGAAAAAGAAGGCATTGGCATTCGCATTGAAAACGATATAATGGTTGATGACACACCGGTTGATCTGATGAAAGAGATACCGAGAGAAGTCGGGGAGATTGAGGCGTTAATGGGAAGGGGGTTGAAAAAATGAAAGACAAAAAGTCTGTTTTAATTACAGGAGCATCAACCGGAATAGGTAAGGCCTGTGCTCTCTATCTGGATAACCTGGGTTTTATGGTGTTTGCCGGAGTTCGTAATCAGGAAGATAAGAAAAAATTAACAGAAGAAGGATCTGATAAGCTTAAGCCGGTTATATTGGACGTTGAAAAAGAGGATACAATTGTTGATGCATATAATATGATCTCAAACGAAACAGAATACCCTTTGTTTGGCCTTGTTAATAATGCCGGAATTGGAATTGGGGGTGTTTTGGAAGCTACGCCGACAGAAGAAATCCGGAAAGTAATGGAGGTTAATGTCATTGGTCTCCATGCTGTAACTAAGGCTTTTTTATCACTTCTTCGTATAAATTCGGGTCGGATAATTAATATCGGATCTATCTCCAGTTTTGTGGCCAGCCCCGGGGCTGGTACTTATGCTGCTTCTAAATTTGCTGTCCGTGCCATTTCCGATTCCCTGCGTTTGGAACTAAAGCCCTTCGGTATGTTTGTGTCGTTAGTCGCACCTGGCCCGGTTGAAAGCGCCATATGGGAGAAATCAAAGGCATACAGAAATCGGTTACGTAAATCTGTAGACCCTGAAATAACCAATGCGTACACCCTCTTTGTTAAAATCAGCGATATTATAGACGATTTAATTAACCCTGTACCCGCCGTTGAGGTGGCAAAGGTTGTTGCCCATGGATTAACCTCGAAGAAGCCAAAGTATGTTTACATTGTCGGCAATGATGCAAAAAGAACGTTTATGTTGTTGAAGTTGCCCACCCGTTTTTTTAATTGGCTATTGATGAAACATTTGGTTTCTATAGCAAACAAAAACCCAAAATAAATCAGGGCTTTCCCTTTCGGATTAACCTTTTTGAATAACAATAAAATTGCCTGAAGGACTCTTTGTTTCAAACATACTTTTTGATATAATTCACTATCTTTGCTGCCTCAAATTTTTTACTAACGTTTCGCGCATATTGTATAAACACACAATATATTGATTATTATAACATTAAGAAATTCGAATCCTTTGTGAAATCCTTTGAGCCCTTTGTGGTAAAAATTAAACTCTCTTTTATAACCACTAAGTATCACGAAGTTCAGCACAAAGGCCCACAAAGTAAAACAACCTAAAATGGAAACGGTAAAAATAAGTGCGAAACAATAATTATTTATTAATGACCACCCTTTAAACAATTAAATCATGTTTGATAAAAAAGTATATACAGAACGACGAAACAAATTAAAAAACCGGATCGATTCCGGAATAATCTTAATACCGGGAAACAGCGAGGCATCCTTTAACTATCCGGCCAACACCTATCATTTTCGCCAGGACAGCAATTTTCTTTATTTCTTTGGTTTAGACCACCCGGACCTGGCCGGAGTGCTGGATGTTGATAATGATAAAGATTACATTTTCGGCAACGATGTTGATATGGATGATATCATCTGGATGGGGCCACAACCTTTAATGAAAGAGAGGGCTGCCGGGGTGGGTGTGGAAAACACAAAGCCATTCGGTACACTGGTTAATTTTTTAAACGATGCAATTAAGTCGGGTAGAAAGGTCCATTTCCTTCCTCCATACCGGGGAGAACAGTTGGTTCAATTAAAACAGCTTCTTGGTTTTTTAACTGCCCGGGTCAATGACTATGTATCACAGGAATTGATCATGGCCGTGATTGAGCTTCGTTCGATAAAAGATAAATATGAAATTTCCGAAATCGAAAAGGCTGTTGATATTGCCTATGACATGCATCTGACTGCCATGAAAATGGCCATGCCGGGGGTAATTGAAAGGGAAATTGCTGGAACAATTGAGGGTATTTCCCTTGCGAAAGGAGGGCCTGTGTCTTTTCCGATAATACTAAGCATAAACGGCCAAACATTGCACAATCATTATCATGGTAACACACTTGTCGAGGGCCGCATGATGGTTACCGATGCCGGGGCAGAAACCACCATGCACTATGCAAGCGACATAACCAGGACAGTGCCTGTTGGCGGAAAATTCAATCAGCGACAAAAAGAGATTTACCAGGTTGTTCTTGACGCCAATGTCAAATCAATTGAAGCCATCCGGCCGGGTGTTACCTATAAAAGCATTCATTTATTAGCTGCTAAAACCGTTGCCAGCGGCCTTAAAGGGCTGGGCCTTATGAAGGGCGATGTAGATGAGGCTGTTTCGCAGGGCGCTCATGCCCTTTTCTTTCCTCATGGGCTTGGGCACATGATGGGACTTGATGTTCATGACATAGAGGGCCTGGGCGAAAATAATGTCGGATACGACAATGAAATAAAAAGATCAGGCCAATTCGGGCTGGCATTCCTCAGGCTGGCAAAAAAATTACAACCCGGTTTTGTACTTACGGTGGAACCCGGTATTTACTTCATTCCCGAGCTGATCGATCAATGGAAAGCAAAAAAGAAATTTGAAGAATTCATTAACTACGACAAAATCAGTGATTATATGGACATTGGTGGTATCAGGATCGAGGATGATGTGCTGGTGACCGATTCCGGGTACAGGGTACTGGGAAAACCGATACCAAAAACGATTGAAGACATTGAGAGGGTGATGCAGTCATAGATCATCCTTTCACAAAAATCGCCTTTATAATATGGTTTGCCATTTTAGGGTTTTCTTTCAGCCTGCGGGTTGAATACCCAAACCACTGTTTGCCAAAAGGAACATATACCCGCATGGTGTGCCCCTTTTCGATAATTGATTTTCTTAATTCGGGGGTGACACCGTATAACATCTGGAACTCGTACTTCTCTTTCGGTATATTGTACTTCTCAATAAGTTGATACGCCCCGTTAATCAATGGCTTATCGTGTGTGGCAATTCCGGGATACATTTTGTGCTGAAACATAAATTCCAGTTCCTCCAAAAAATGTTGGTTTATTTCATGATACTTTTTAAACGCGATGTCGGGGTGTTCAACATATATTCCCTTACATAGCCTATAATTTAGCGGGGTCTCTTCAGAATGAACATCCATCAACCCCTTTATGTCGTTGAGGGTGCGCTTCATATACGACTGAAAAACCAGGCCAACATTTTTGGGAAACTCCTGTTTTAGTTTTCGGAACAGTTCTATTTCCAAATCTATACATTGCGAATCTTCCATATCAACACGAACAAAATTATTATAGAATGCAGCTTTTGCAACGATTTCCCGGATATTGCGGTAGCAAACATCTTTGTCGAGTAGCAGGCCAAACATGGTTGGCTTGACTGAATAATTACCATCAATTTGTTCTTTCTCTGCAACATCGATAAGGTCTAAATATTCCTTTTCGTTTTCTTCTGCCTGGTTGAGGTTGGTGATAAATTCACCAAGAACATCAAGTGTGACTTTCATTCCCCGGGCATTAAGATCTTTCGACACGCGGATAGCGTCATCAAGAGATTCTCCGGCAATGTATTTTTTTGAAAACACCCACACAAATTTTTGGGGGAAAAAGGGAAGCATCGCGGCTATTGCTTTATTGATCATCTTTTAATTGGTTTATTGCAAGCTGTTTCAGCCTGGCATTGTTAACAAAATAACAGGCAAATTTAAATTAAATTTCATATTCTCAAAAAAAAAGAAAATAATTCCATTAGAATTATAGGTAAAAACAGCTGCAGGCCACAACCAGAAGGTTAATTATCTTTATCTTTCTACTACATAAAGCCCCGACAAGCCGGGCTCTCTTCGCTACGCTCCCCGCCTTGCAATTTGTTTTATAATTTAGTCCAAATATTTCAGTTTCAAAAACATATAATTCCTATTATTACTAAACACATTGAATCTTACCTAAATTATTACTACTTTTGTACTTTTTTATGCCCCAACTCCCCATAAACTATGGAAAAAACAAAAGTATTATTCGTCAATCAGGAAATCACCCCTTATCTAACAGAAAGCCCCATGAGCACCATTGGGCGTTACCTTCCACAAGGAATCCAGGAAAAAGGTAAAGAGATCAGGACGTTCATGCCAAGGTATGGCAATATCAACGAAAGAAGGAACCAACTTCACGAGGTGATCCGGCTCTCGGGAATGAATCTGATTATCGACGATAACGATTACCCCCTGATTATCAAGGTGGCTTCTATCCAGTCGGCCAGAATGCAAATATATTTTATCGATAATGAAGATTACTTCCAGCGAAAATTCATTTTCCGTGATAAAAATGATAAATTTTTTGAAGACAATGACGAACGGGCTATCTTTTTCTCACGTGGTGTTTTGGAAACGATTAAAAAACTAGGGTGGTCACCAGACGTTGTACATTGCCATGGATGGGTAACAAGCCTTATTCCGTTATATGTTAAAAAAGCTTTTAAAGACAATCCTCTTTTTTGTGATACAAAAGTGTTTTTATCTCTTTATGACGATGATTTTGAAGAAACATTAAATAAGGATTTTTATAAAAAATTTAAGCTGGACGGTATTACCGATGCTGACCTTACCCACTATAAAAAGCCGGAATATGGAAGCCTGATCAAGGCTGCCATCGACAATTCAGATGCACTTATTATGGGTAGCGAAAATATTAATGCGGAATTGGAAAAATATGCTCGGTCAACGGGAAAACCATTATTAGAATACCAACCCGAAGAGACATATATACAAACATATTCTGATTTTTATGATAAAATTCTTGCTGAATAATTTTTTCTGATAATAAATCAATGCGCTCTTCGTTATCAGCAAAAAAAAAGAACTTGAAAAATTTTAGTCATAAATTCATTTACCTCATTTTCTTCACCATTACCATGGTGTTGATTTTATCCTCTTGTAATAAAAAGCCCGAAGCTCTTGGGCTGGATCTTGTTGACAATAACCCTCTGGGCGTTGAATTCAGTGATACAATCTCAATTGTAGCTTTTTCAGTCTTTGAGGATTCGGCTCGAACGGATGAACTTTCTACTGTGTTACTGGGGTCAATTTTCGATCCGGTTTTTGGAATAACAACAGCCAATATTTACTCACAGCTCAGCCTTACAACGCTTACTCCTGATTTTGGAACCAACCCCCAGTGTGACTCAATGGTCCTGGCCATTGACTATTCAGGATACTACGGAGATACATTAACTGAATTGACTTTTAAAATATTTGAGGTTGTTGAAGAAATAAACTTTGATTCGGCTTATTATTCCATCAATAACCTGGAGATTGATCAAACCGAGCTTGCAAACTATACAACGGCGCCCAGGCCAAACGATAGTGTTTATATCGATTCTGTTCCCCTTGCACCTCATCTGAAAATTCCGATGAACACCATTCTGGGTGATAAAATCCTATCAGCACCTCAGGCCTCCCTTGAAGATAACGTTGTATTTAAAGAATTTATTAATGGTATTTATATCTCAACCGACCCGGTTACTATGCCCGGAGATGGATCCATTCTTTATCTCTCTTTCTTCTCTTCCATTTCCCATATGGAATTGCATTTTCATAATGATGATGAAGATTCGTTGGTATATTATTTATCAATCAACAACATTGCAAACGCCCGGTTTGGGAATTATAATCATTATGAATACGCCGATGGAGCTCCTGAATTCAAAGCGCAAATTAACGGTGATACGGCTTTGGGCCAGCAATTGGTCTATTGCCAGGCCATGGCAGGTATTAAAACAAAAGTCACCTTCCCGCACATAATGGAATGGGTAAAAGATGAAAAAATTGCTATTAACGAGGCTCAGTTGATTTTTCATAATAACGACCCGCAAAACATTTTGTTACCCCCGGAATCTCTTTCATTGCTAAAAATAAACGACGATGGGAGTGTTGATTTCCTTGCAGATCAATTTCAAGGTGATTATTATTTTGATGGTATTTATACCGACGAACGATATCGCTTTCGAATTACTCAATATTTACAAAAAGTCCTTAATGGTGATCAGCCAAACAATGGAATTTACCTTTTGGTTCCGGGAGCATCATTAAAAGCCAACAGGGTAGTTTTAAATGGTTTTGAAACTCCCTCTAAGCAAATAACCCTTGAGCTAATTTATACACGACTTAATTTATAGCCTTATGTGTGGAATTATTGGTTATGTTGGTAACAAACAAGCTTATCCGGTTCTGATCAATGGCCTGTACAGGCTGGAATACCGAGGATATGACAGTGCAGGGGTGGCTATCATGAATGAAGAAGAAAACGAATTATTTCTTTATAAATCCCAGGGAAAAGTATCACAACTGGATGCTAAAATTACCGGTAAAAAAACAGCGGGAACGATCGGCATTGCTCATACCCGGTGGGCTACCCATGGTGAGCCAAATGATATTAACGCACATCCGCACTCTTCCCAATCGGGCGACCTGGTCATTATTCACAACGGAATAATAGAAAATTACATTCCGTTAAAAAAGGAATTGATAGGGCGGGGTTATTCATTCAAAAGCGATACCGACACCGAGGTCTTGATTCAACTAATTGAAGATATACAGCTAAATGAAAATTTAGACCTTTTTGAAGCTGTCCGCTCTGCCCTAAATCAGGTTATCGGAGCTTATGCAATTTTGGTTTTTTCCAGATCCAATCCGGATACGTTAATTGCGGCCCGTAAAAGTAGCCCTCTCGTTATCGGCAAAAAAATGGGAGAATATTTTATTGCCTCCGACCCTACACCAATAGTTGAATACACCAAGGATGTGGTTTATCTGAATGATGAAGAAATTGCCATCATCAAAAGAAATCAGGACCTCAGAATAAAAACAATCAGAAATAAAGATAAAACCCCTTACTTCGAGAAACTCGAAATGAGCCTTAGCGCCCTGGAAAAAGGGGGTTATGATCATTTCATGCTTAAAGAGATTTTTGAGCAACCACATTCGGTCAGTAACTGTATGCGTGGACGCCTTGACCCACGCAAGGGGAGTATTTCTCTCGGTGGAATAAGTGATTACCTTCAAAAAATGACCAATGCTGATCGTATTCTGATTATTGCATGCGGAACATCCTGGCATGCAGGGCTAGTGGGAGAGTATCTGTTCGAGGATCTTGCCCGAATTCCGGTTGAGGTTGAATATGCTTCCGAGTTTCGCTACAGAAACCCCGTTATTTCTGAAAACGACATAGTTATTGTTATTTCACAATCCGGAGAAACTGCTGACAGCCTGGCGGCAATTAAGCTTGCCAAATCAAAAGGAGCAACAATAATCGGTATATGTAACGTAGTCGGCTCATCAATATCCCGTGCTTCACATGCAGGGTCCTATACCCATGCAGGGCCGGAAATTGGTGTAGCTTCTACCAAGGCTTTCACGGCCCAGGTTACTATTCTCACTATGATGGCTTTGCTAATTGGCCGTAAAAAAGGAACCATAACCCGATCAAAATATTTTCAATACATACATGAACTAAACCAGATTCCAAAAAAAATAAAACATGTATTAAAATCAAACGACGATATCTGGAAAATTGCCGAAAACTATAAAAATACCCGCAACTTCCTCTACCTTGGCAGGGGATATAATTTTCCGGTTGCCCTTGAAGGAGCTCTTAAGCTGAAAGAGATCTCTTACATCCACGCAGAAGGATACCCGGCCGCAGAAATGAAACACGGGCCCATTGCTCTCATTGATGAGGAAATGCCGGTAGTTGTTATTGCGACGAATAAAGGTACTTACGAAAAAGTGATCACCAATATCATGGAAGTAAAAGCCAGAAAGGGTAAAATAATTGCCATCATTACCAAAGGTGATGAGACCGTTAAAGAACTCGCGGATTATTATATTGAAATTCCGGAAACAGAAGAATTTCTCGTTCCTTTATTGGCAACCATACCACTTCAACTCTTGTCCTATCATATGGCAATTTTACGTGGGTGTAATGTTGACCAACCAAGAAACCTGGCCAAGTCCGTTACAGTAGAGTAAAAAGCTCTATAGCCTCGATGCAACAGCATCCCAGTCAACCAAATTCCAGAAGTCAGAAATATAATCAGGACGCTTATTCTGCTTATCAAGGTAGTAAGCATGTTCCCATACATCACAGGTCAAAAGAGGTGTTAATCCATTACGCAATGGGTTACCAGCATTACTTTCCTTTACAATCTCCAGTTTACCCTCAGCATTCTTAACCAGCCAGACCCATCCTGAACCAAACAGGGTAGCTGCCGCTGAAGAAAACTCATCTTTAAATTTACCAAAAGACCCAAAATATCCAATGATGGCATCAAGTAATGCCCCTTTCGGCTCTCCACCCCCCCTTGGGATTAAACAATTCCAATAAAAAGTATGATTCCATACCTGAGCGCCATTGTTAAAAATACCTCCCTCTGCTTTTTTTACAATCTCTTCAAGGGTTGCTTTTTCAAATTCTGTGCCAGGGATAAGCTTATTCAAATTATTTACATAGGCCTGATGGTGCTTGCCATAATGAAATTCTATCGTTTTTCTTGAAATACACGGCTCTAAAGCGTCCATTTCATAAGGTAATGGTGGTAGTTCAAATGCCATAATTACTGTTTTTTAATAAATTAATATTATACTTTTTTCAATTGGCAAAGTTAGTACAATTCTGTTTTCCGCACCCTAACTCAAAGAAAGCAGCTGGTATGCCTTTAAAAATATGCTGTCGCTTTCATTGTAAATAGGATAAAATGCTTTATCATTATGAATATTCCGGCCAATAAATGCTTTTAAAAGCGTTTTGATTTTTTCTTCAGAGGTTTTTATTCCAAGCTTATCACGCTCAACGCCATCATCTTCTGCAAAACGTATGAAGTCCCAAAACAACTGTTCGTCAATTAAAAAACCTTCTATGTAATCATCAACAACTGCATACTTTTCTTCAAGATCGCTTCTTTGTCGGTCGGTATATTGAAAAGCAAAGCGATATACTAATCCATTATTTATCAATTTATTATAATATATATATTCATTTCCCGACCTTAGCGGAACATAAACATCGGGCATAATACCCCCTCCCCCATAAACCACCTTGCCTCCGGATGTAATGTATTTTAATGAATCTGCAAATTTAATGCTATCGGGGTGTTCTACTTCACCATTTACAAAACGCCTGTAATATTCTTCATGATAATCTTTGGCCCCGTTTTCATAGGACTTTTGTATGCATCTTCCGGTTGGAGTGTAATATCTTGCCACGGTTAATCTTATAGCTGAACCATCAAAAAGATCAAGCTGTTCCTGTACAAGTCCTTTTCCGAAAGATCTTCTTCCAATAATCATCCCCCTGCCATTATCCTGTATTGCCCCGGCAACAATTTCACTGGCTGAAGCAGATCCTTCATCAATCAAAAAAACAACTTCTTCATTTTCAAACCTACCCTTTTTAGTTGCATAAGCATATTGACGAGGCCTGTTAATACCCTCTGTATAAACAATCAATTCATCGTTCTTAAGAAATTCATCAGCCAGATCAATCGCCGATTTAAGATAACCACCTGCGTTTCCTCTGAGATCAACGATAAGTTTTTCCATACCCTTACTCTTAAGTATAATAATTGCTTCATCAAATTCATCAGGGGTTGTTGCAGAAAATTTACTGAGTTTAATATATCCTATTTTATCATCAACCATATAGGAAACATCAACACTGTACAATGGTATGATGTTACGTGTAATAATAAAATCAATTGTTTTTTTCACTTTCGATCGCAAAACAGAAACTTTAACCTTTGTTCTTCGCTCTCCCTTCAACTTTTTTACAACATCTGTGTTTGATATGTTAACGCCGGCAACAAGCTCATCTCCAATACCCACAATCCTGTCGCCTGATCTTAAACCAATTTTTTCTGAAGGCCCGCCGGGAATGACATGCATTACGACAATGGTATCATCAATAACTCGAAATTCTATTCCTATACCTTCAAAATTGCCTGCCAACCTTTCATTCTCTGCTTTAATTTCTTCTGAGCTGAAGTAGTGTGAATGGGGGTCGAGGGTTTTCAACATGGCTTTAATGGCTATTTCTTTCAATTCAACAGAAGAAACTGAATCCACATAATCTTGTTCAATGAACTGAACCACATCATGCAGTTTATCATGGTATTGTTTTAATGTAAATATCCTGTTTTTTGTTCCCTGTCCTGCTTTAATAATTTTAACCCCCATATATATACCGGTAATTAATACCAATGCAAATAATACGGGTAAATAGATGTTGTATTTGTTTTGTCTCATTGTATTATTCTTCCTCTTGATTTTCTTCAAATATTTCTGGTTTTATTTTAATACCATCATATTTTTTTTCAATACCGTTTTTATATGAAATAACTAAAAACGGGGTTCCGTCGTAATTATTTTTAACCCAATCTCCTTCTTTTCTTCCCATAATGTATCTGCCTTCTTGTTTCACTTTATGGTTATCCCAATAATATACATGCCTTCCATTTGGATTGTCATCAATGAATTTACCTTCAAAGCTTGTCGATCCATCAGGGTAATATATTTTCCATTTATCGTTTCTCATGCCATCAATGTAATAACCCTCAGTTGTTATATCTCCTGAAATAAACAACCATTTTCCATCCTCATATCCATCAACATATTGTCCTTCCAGTATAATATTCCCTTCTTCGTCATACTCAACTATATATCCATCTAACAAACCATTCAAATAGCTCTCCTCGCGAAGCAACTCTTCATCGGGAAAATACCAATACCAGACACCATCATATTTTCCCAACATATTATAACTTCCTGTTTGTTCAATCTTTCCGTTTCTATAATAAAACTTCCATTCACCTATTCGGTTACCGTCTCCATAATTGCCTTCTGCTTTTAATATTTTATCGTTATAATATTCTTTCCAGGCTCCTTCTTTTCCTCCTCTCTCGTTCATTATACCCTCTCCCATAATAACTCCTTCTTTAAAAATATAAGCCGTCTTAATTGTCCCATCTTCATTATATTCTCTACGTATCCCTTCCGGAATATTATTTTTATAACTAGCTACCGTTTTTACCTTTCCATTTGAGTAATAATTCGTTCTGACTTCTAATTCGACCAGTTCAGCAACATCCTCCTGTATAACACCATCAATATATTTGCTTACAATAATCAGGTTTCCGTTTTCATCAAAATCTTTAAAATAACCATTTTTTTTGTCATTTTTAAAATTTCCTTCCAACCTGATATTGCCATTATCATAGAAATATTTCCATTTACCTTGTTTTAATCCATTTTGATCTTTTCTGTTTATTTTCTCCCTGCTTACAATAAAACCCCTTTTATATTCTATCAAGCTGATAACAATGCCCTCATGGTTAAACTCTTTGGCAAATCCATTTTCCAGGCCATTGATGAAAGGAATTGTTTTTCTAATATTTCCTTCCGGGTAATAATATACCGTTAATCCATTTTTTACATCATCAACAAAATTTTCATCCAATACTTCGCTTCCCTGAATAGTTCTTCTAATTCCGTTTTTTTTACCATCAAGATAATTTATTTCAAGTATAACGTTTTCTTCATCATCGTAAAAAACCCAGGTACTATCCAATTCAAAATTTTTTCTATTACCTTCCGATTTCAAAACTCCATTTTCATAGTATGTTTTCCAGTATCCGTTTGGTTTTCCTTTTTCCATAAATCCTTCACTTGAAATTGTTCCGTTTTCATGGTAAAAAATATTATGTCCATTTGGGTTTATCTTATTTTCCTGTGCAAAAATAAAACCCGAAAGTAGAATGATTAAGCCGATTATTAGAAATTCTTTTATTTTCATAACAATAGTGAGTATTGGGAAGCGGGTTTCAGGTATAAACCGTTTATCTTTATTTAACAAGTTTATGCTTCATCGAAATATCAAGCATTTTTTCTATTGGCTTTAATGCGTTGTTTATTACATCATCAGCTAAATTAATTTCAGGAGTTTCATTTTTCAGACATAAATACAACTTTTTTAACGTATTCATTTTCATATATGGGCAATCATTACAAGAACATGTTTCATCTGAGGGAACCACTATAAATTCTTTATTAGGAGATTTTTTTTTCATTTGATGAATAATTCCTGTTTCAGTCGCTACTATATACTTTTTGCTTTCATCATTTTTAGTAAAATTCAACATTCCGGTTGTCGAACCTACAAAATCAGCCAATTCTAAAACAGGGGCTTTACATTCGGGATGGGCTATTAATTTAGCATCCTTATGTTCAATTTTCAGCTTAATTATCATTTCTGTCGATAAAATATCGTGAACTTCACAGATACCATCCCAAAGTACCATATTTCGTCCGGTAAACCTGTTTATATATCCACCTAAATTTTTATCAGGAGCAAATATTATCTTTTGATTTTTAGGAAATGATTCAACTATTTGCACAGCATTCCCTGATGTACAAATAACGTCGGATAAGGTTTTAATAGCTGCCGAACAATTTATATATGAAATAACAATATGATCAGGATGCAATTTTTTGAATTTCTTAAAATCTACTGGTGGACAGGATGCGGCAAGTGAACATCCGGCCTCCAAATCAGGTAATAGCACCTTTGTTCCCGGATTTAATATTTTTGCTGTTTCGGCCATAAAATGAACACCGGCAAATACAATAATATCAGCTTCAATATCAACTGCAGTTTTGGCTAATCCCAGACTATCCCCAATATAATCTGCCATATCCTGTATTTCAGGTATCTGATAATAATGTGCCAGTAAAACCGCATTTTTTTCTTTTTTCAGTTTTAAAAATTCTCTTTTGTATTCTAAATTATTCATCTATAAAACAGTTATGTTTTTCAATTATTTATTGTTTATTATTTTTTAAAAAAATCATTAACTTTAATTTATTAACATAGAATAATTAATTTAAAAAGTTTATTTAAAACCTTTATGTAATAATAAGGACTGTTAATTTGTTTATAAAAAATTTATCTATTTTTTAAATTTATGTTTGTATTATTATAGTCAACAATTTATAAACAAATATATTTTATTAATTAGCTTAAATTTAGATTATTTATAATTTATTAATAAAAAAACTATTAAAACTATTGTTAATAAATTATCAGCTGCTATTCATTGAATAGTTGTTTATAAATAGTTAATTACTTTTAATAAATAAAGAAAATAGTTAATTATTTAGTCAGATTGTTAATTACTCTGATAGTTATAATAAATTGATAACAAAAATAAACAGTTATTAACAATTAATTGTTTAAAACATATATTTCTTTTCATTCAGTCTATTTATATTTGCATAAAAATTATATTCTTTTCATTAGCTAAATAAGTATCCATGATGTTTGATAAAAATAAAGTTCTACCTATTGCATGTGATCATGGTGGTTATGATTTAAAAGAACATGTAAAGATAGAATTACTTAAAGAAAATTATTTAGTTGAAGATATGGGAACCTTCTCACCAGAAAGTGTTGATTATCCTGATTACATCCATCCATTAGCTGAAGCTGTTAATAATGGAAAATTTTGCATGGGCATTATTATTTGTGGTAGCGGTAACGGGGTTAGTATGACAGCTAACAAATATCCTGAAGTAAGAGCTGCATTATGCTGGACAGCAGAGATTGCAAAAATGGCCAGGTTACACAATGATGCAAATATCCTTGCTTTACCCGGAAGGTATATTGATTTTGAGGAGGCTTTAAGAGCTGTTAACATTTTTTTAACTACGGATTTTGAAAAGGGAAGACACACAAGAAGGGTTAACAAAATATCTGTTTCAAAGAATAATCGGTAATGATAGATATGCATAGAAAATTTAAGGAAGATGTTGAAAAAAAGGTGTTTGATTTGCGTCATCGGCAAACGATACAATTTAATATGTCGCGCTATGATGAAGCCGTAATAGAAGGGGAAAAACAATTTTCTAATCTTGACCTGGCAAGGGAAAAAGCGGCATCTATTAAGCACAAAACTATCAACAGACTTGATAAATACCTCATTGATTTTGATAGTAATTTTACTCAAAGAGGGGGAAAGGTATTTTGGGCACAAAATAAACGGGAGGCCGTAAAAGAAATCATTCGGATTTTAACAAAAAGCAGATCGAAAAAGGTAGTTAAGTCAAAATCAATGATCACCGAGGAAATAGAACTTAATGAAGCGTTGCTAAAATCCAACATCGAATCGATTGAAACCGACCTTGGTGAATATATCGTCCAGTTAGCCGAACAACCTCCTTATCATATTGTTACACCAGCCATGCATATGTCGAAAGAGGATATAGCAAAGCTGTTTCATGAAAAATTTGACATTTCCGATGAAAGTTCGCCGGAAGAGATTACCTTATTTGTTAGAAAATTATTAAGAGAAAAATTTATTAATGCTGATGCTGGCATTACAGGCGCTAACTTCCTTATTGCAGATATAGGAGCAGTTGCAATTACCGGGAATGAAGGAAATGCAATGTTGACTTTTTCCATGCCCAGAATTCATATTGTAGTTGCTGGCATTGAGAAGATCATTCCTTCAATGGAAGATCTGCAGCTTTTCTGGCCTCTTTTAGCTTCACATGGAACAGGACAAAGCATGACCGTTTATAATTCGATTGTTACCGGACCCAGACAGGACAAAGAAAGCGATGGTCCTGAAGAGATGCATGTTATTCTAATTGATAATAACAGAACAGAAATTTTAAAGCAGGAAAAACAGCGAAGAGCTTTATCTTGTATAAAATGTGGTGCCTGCCTGAATGCCTGCCCGGTCTATAGAAATATTGGAGGGCATTCATATGGTACTACTTATAGCGGGCCGATTGGAGCGGTTATTACTCCTTTTTTAAAAGGGATGAAAAATTACAAACATTTGAGTTTTGCATCTACATTGTGTGGAAAATGTACAGAGGTGTGTCCGGTGAATATTAATCTACATGAATTGTTGCTTTATAACAGAAACGAGGCAGTTAAGAAAAAGCATATAACTTTTAATGAAAAAATGGTCATGACAGGATGGAAGAATATCATGAAAAGAAGATGGGTTCTTGATATGGCCGGTCAGCGGTCAAAGAGTTTAGCCATGAACATGTTTTTCAAAAAATCGTGGGGACCGGGACGCGCACTTCCCGAAGTGCAACCTAAATCGTTTAAAGAACTTTGGAAAGAGAAGAACGAAAGTTGATTTTTTTCCACTGCACACCATAACCGACAATTTATAACCCTACTACCTGATCGTTTATGAACACAGTCTGTTTAATTTTCGAACATAATTAGTTGAAAAATAATTAATCTATCTTATATTACTCTATTGGTATAAAGTTAGTTATGTACCTTGGCATGAAAAATGCGTTTCTTTATGATTGCTTAAATAATTTTATTGTTTTATTTATTTATGACTATGATATCGCTACAAAGTATTCACAAGTCGTACATTATGGGATTCAATAATCTTCATGTACTGAAAGGGATTGATCTGGAAATACAAAAAGGGGAGCTGGTAGCCATTATGGGTTCGTCTGGTTCGGGCAAATCAACCCTGCTGAATATTATCGGCATGCTGGATGGTTATGATGAAGGAATCTATAATCTGGAAGGAAAACCGATCAAAAATATGAGCGAAAAAAAAGCAGCTCAGTTTAGAAATAGCCACATTGGGTTTGTTTTTCAATCGTTTAATCTTATTTCTTTTAAGAATGCTGTGGAAAATGTTGCCCTGCCTCTTTATTATAAAAAGATCAGTCGAAAAAAAAGAAACGCTATGGCTCTTGAAATATTAGAGAAAATGGGCCTGAAAGAGTGGGCCGATCATTTACCAAGTGAATTATCTGGCGGGCAACAGCAGCGGATAGCCATAGCCAGAGCACTGGTTTCCAGGCCAAAGATTATTCTGGCAGATGAACCCACAGGTGCACTTGATTCCAAAACATCCTATGAGGTTATGGAACAGATTAAAGAAGTCAATCAATCCGGTATAACAGTATTGATTGTAACACACGAAGATGATATTGCACATATGACAGACCGAATTATACGGTTGCATGATGGATTGATCGTAAAAAATGAATTAAATGGAAATAAGCACAAAAAATTATCTCCTGCGAATGTGAATTAATGAGAAAGGACTATGTTCGATATAGATAAATGGCAGGAAATTTTTAATACAATTAGTAAAAATAAGCTCAGAACCTTTCTAACCGGTTTTAGTGTTGCCTGGGGTATATTTATGCTTATTATCTTGTTGGGGTCTGGTAATGGGCTGGAAAATGGCGTACAGGAAGAATTTAAAGGAGATGCTGTAAATAGTATATGGGTTAATAGTGGGCAAACAAGTAAGCCCTATAAGGGATTAAAACCAGGAAGAAGAATTCAGTTTACAAATCAGGATTACGAAGCAATAAAGAAAGTTAATTACAAAGAGCATATTTCATCAAGATTTACCATTTGGGAAAATACTACCATATCTTATAATAATGATCATGCCACGTACGATATATTTGCTTGCCATCCCGACTATGGATACCTGGAGAGCCTTGAAGTAATAAAGGGTCGTTTTTTGAACGATATTGACGTTGATGAATTTAGAAAATCTGTTGTAATAGGTGAAATTGTTGAAAAAGAACTTTTTAAAGGTGAGCAGGCTATCAACAAATACATTAAAGTTGCAGGTATCCCGTTTAAAGTAGTTGGTGTTTTTACCGACCCGGGGAGTGAAAGAGATATGACCAGGGTATACATTCCAATTTCTACAGCACAACGCATATTTAACAGGGGGAATAAGGTTAACCAGATTTCATTAACACTTGGCGATGCCACAGTAGCCCAGAGTAATATCACCGTAGATGAAATTAGGGAAGACCTGGCTCAAAGGCACAAATTTGACCCGGAAGATCTGCGCGCAATTTTTATTTGGAATGCCCTGGAAAACTATAAAAAATTTCTTAACCTTTTTGCGGGAATACGCCTGTTTATTTGGGTAATTGGTGTGGGTACGCTGATTGCAGGTGTTGTAGGTGTTAGTAATATTATGGTTGTGGTTGTGAAAGAAAGAAAAAAGGAAATTGGTATTCGGAAATCAATGGGGGCTACACCAAACTCTATTATTGGAATGATCCTTAGAGAATCGATATTGATAACTGCTTTTGCCGGATACCTGGGACTTGTTATGGGTGTTGGTTTGCTTGAACTTGTTTCGCCACTTTTTAATGAGTCGCGCAATTTTTTCAAAAACCCCGAAGTAGACTTGATGGTGGCTCTCAGCGCTACCCTGATTTTGATTGCGGCTGGTACCATTGCTGGGTTTATACCGGCCCGGAAAGCAGCATCCATTAAACCCGTTATAGCGCTAAGAGACGAGTAATAAATTAGAAAACGAAGCAATAAGATAATTAATTATGTTTGACCTTGATCGCTGGCGAGAAATTTTCATAACCCTGAAGAAAAATAAGTTACGTACTTTCTTCACTGCTTTTGGCGTCTTCTGGGGTATTTTCTTATTGGTGATTATGTTAGGATCAGGGTCGGGACTACACAATTCTGTGGTTGCTGATTTTGGTGATATGGCCACTAATAGTGTGTTTATCTGGACCCGTAAAACAACCATTCCCCATAAAGGTTTTCCAAGAGGCAGGTATTTTAACTTCCGCAACAGCGATACAGAGGCATTATTAAGAGAAATTCCCGAAATTGATATGATTGCTCCCAGAATACAAGGATGGGGAGGACAGGGAAACAACAATGTAATAAGGGGCCTGAGAACAGGTGCCTATTCGATTTCTGGTGATTATCCGGCAATTAATATCATTAGCCCGGTGACTATTAACAAGGGAAGGTTTTTGAATAAATTAGATATCAAGCATAAAAGAAAAGTAGCTGTAATTGGTGTCCGGGTTGTTCATGACTTGTTTGAACCTGATGAGGCTCCCATTGGCGAATACATCCGCATTCAAGGCGTTTATTTTAAGGTTGTCGGTGTTTTCCAATCCAGGCGATCAGATCAGGGTGCTGACAGGGAAAACCAAACGATATTTTTACCGTTTACTACACTTCAAAAAACATATAATTACGGAGATGTTGTTGGTTGGTATTCTATAACAGCCAAGGACGACGTACCTGCGTCGGTTGTGGAAGAAAAAGCCAAAGAAATATTGGCTAGCCGGCACAGCATTCACCCGGACGATGACCGGGCCTTTGGTTCGTTTAACCTGGATGAGGAATTCAAAAAAATGAAAGGATTGTTTAATGGAATTGAGATTTTGATTTGGATTGTTGGCGTTGGAACGTTATTTGCCGGAGTAGTGGGTGTTAGTAATATTATGTTAATTATTGTTAAGGAAAGAACAAGAGAAATTGGCATTCAACGCTCAATTGGTGCAACACCATGGAATATAATGAGTCAGATTATTATTGAATCGGTCTTTCTTACAACCATATCCGGTTATATTGGACTGGTTATTGGTGTTGGGGTTATCGAAGGTGTAAATTATTTGTTAGTTAAATCGGGCGCTAACAATGAAATGTTTGTTAACCCTGAGGTGGATTTTAATGCAGCAATAACCGCCCTGATTATATTGGTTATCGCTGGTGTTTTTGCCGGATTTATTCCAGCCAGGAGAGCGGTGAAGATTAGACCAATTGAGGCGTTGAGGGATGAGTAGTGCGAAAGAAGAAAGAAGAAAAACGAAAAACGAAAGATAAAAGATGAAAAAAGCATTAAAAATTTTGTTAGCAGTGATAATTATTGTCGTTTTTGCGGGGACAATTTATTTCCTATACAACAAATCGAAAGCCGAACCGGTTGTTTACGAAACGTCAACACCAATTGTGGTGAACATCATTAAAAAAACGGTAGCCACGGGATCTGTTGTACCGCGGAAAGAAATTGAGATCAAGCCAAAAGTTTCCGGAATAATTCAGGAATTGTATGTTGAACCGGGTCAGCTGGTTAAGAAGGGAGATATTATCGCTAAGATCAGAATTATTCCGAATATGGTTAGTCTGAACAATGCCGAATCGCGACTTAACCGGGCAAAAATTGGTCTTGAAAACACAAAGAGAACCTATGAGCGGCAAAAGAAGCTTTTTGAACAAAATATTATTCCCAGAAATGACTTTGAAATTTATGAACTTGAATATCTTACTTCACTTGAAGAATTGGAGGCAGCACAAAATAACCTGTTTTTAATTCGGGAAGGACAAACAAAAGAAACCGGAAAAGAGACCAATACCCTTATCCGTTCAACCATCGAAGGAACCGTGCTTGATGTGCCTGTTGAAGAAGGAAATTCTGTTATTGAAAGTAATACGTTCAATGATGGCACAACCATTGCCTCTATTGCTAATATGGGGGAAATGATCTTTAAAGGCAATATTGATGAAACCGAAGTTGGTAAAATCAAAGAAGGAATGAATTTGATCTTGTCAATTGGGGCCCTCGAGGATGATACTTTTCAGGCATCGCTGGAGCATATTTCCCCAAAAGGCAAAGAAGAAAACGGCGCCATTCAGTTTGAAATCAGAGCAAATGTTACACTTAAAGAGTTATCATTTATCAGGGCCGGATATAGTGCTAATGCTGATATAGTTCTTGCACGACAAGATAGCGTAATGGCTATCCCGGAAAGCCTGCTTCAATTTGGTGAGAACGATTCGGCTTACGTGGAAGTTGAAACGTCACCTCAGCAGTATGAAAAAAGGTACATTGAAACGGGTTTGTCGGATGGAATTAATATTGAAATAATTTCAGGACTGAAATCAACAGATAAAATCAAAATAAATAAGGGACCTATGCGTTAGTAATTGAAATGAGACGGAAGTTAATTCTGTTTTTGTTGTTTTCATATTTTTAGGTTAGCAGATGGGGAGGCGTTTTTGTCTCCCCATTTTTATGCACCTCATCCCCCGGCCCCTTATTTTTAATGCACCTCAACCCCAGCCCCTTCTCTCCGCCTGAGGCGGAAAGGGAAGGGCTGAGCTATGAAGATAACTGGTAAGCGCTGTTCTCTCCGCCAGCTGGCGGAGGAGTTAGAGGGGGTGCATTGATGAACAAAGAAGGGTATTAATGGGATTGTATACCACCCCGGAAATGAAGTATTGAATAGATGGGTGTATCATAATTATTGGTATGAAGGCTTTTGTTTGTAACTTTGTCAATTGGTGTTTTATTATGTGAGCGGGCACCAAACAGACACAATAATCGTTGTTAGGAAAGAGATGGATGATAATTACAATGTACTGATCAGGAAGCTTGATGAATTTATTAGGAAGTACTATAAAAACCTGGTACTAAAAGGGTTTATTTATAGCCTGGCCGTCCTCATGGTTTTCTATCTCCTGGTGATAATACTTGAGCATTTTGCCCACTTTGGTATTGTTGAGAGAACAATTGTTTTTTATGCGTACCTGATAATAAACGCCGCCATTATTTGGAAGCTAATCGTGATACCGGTGCTTAAATTATTTAAAATTGGGAGAATTATTTCTCACGAGCAAGCAGCCGAAATAATCGGTGATCATTTCAGCGCAATTGATGATAAACTTCTTAATACTCTTCATTTGAAAAAACTTGGCAACGAGTATAGCAAGGAGTTGATAGAGGCTGGAATAAATCAAAAAATCAGCGCCCTTCAGCCGATTCCTTTTACATCCGCAATTAATCTTTCAGGAAATAAGAAATATATCAGATATATTTTGCCCCCCCTGGCTGTTATTGTTCTTATTCTGGTTTCCGCACCGGGGATAATAACCGGCCCAACAGAAAGGATTGTTAAACATTATGATTATTTTGAGAAAGAAAAACCATTCGAGCTGATAATCATTAACGACAGCCTAAAGGCGATTCAGCAGGAAGACTTTATATTGAATGTTCAGGTAGAAGGAGACGAAACCCCTGATCATATTATGATTACTATAGGGGAAAATTCTTTTCGGCTATCTAAAGAGAATAAAATAACTCACTACTACCGGTTTAAAAACATTCAAAGAAACACTAAATTTATTCTTAGTGCTGGAAAGGTTCATACAAAGGAATATGAAATAATAGTTTTCCCCAAGCCTATCATTCTTAATTTTGAAATAGAATTGGATTATCCCGCATATATATTAAAAGAAGACGAGGTTGTGGAAAATATGGGCGATGTTGTTGTGCCGGAAGGCTCTGTTATATCATGGCGTTTTTATACCAGAGACACCGAGTCCCTGATATTCAGCGTAGACGATCAAGTGATTAACTTGCAGAAAAAAAAATCAAATGCATTTAATTATTCTGATACATTTTATCAAAGCACCGCTTATTCGGTAAAAACAAGAAACAAATTTTTACTTAATAATGACTCATTATTTTATTTGATTAAGGTTATACCGGATCAATATCCAACGATTGTTGTTGAAGAATATCATGATTCAGTTTTTGAAAACCGGATTTATTTCCGGGGTGTTATAAAAGATGATTATGGATTTACAACGCTAACATTTAACTATAAAAAGCATCAGGGAGGTCAAAACGAAAAAAAATCGGCCAAGACCCAAAATATTCGGATTGACATAAGAAAATCTTTAAACCATCAACAATTTTTTCATTTTTTTGATATGTCGGCCATTGATGCCATGCCTGGTGATGAAATTGAGTATTATTTTGAGGTATGGGATAACGATGGGGTTAATGGAAGCAAGTCAAGCAAGTCACATAAAATGTTTTTTAAAATCCCCAGCCTGGAAGAGATTGATGATGCAGTTGAACAGACAAATGCAGATATTAAGGACGAACTTCGCAGTGCTATGAAGGATATAAGAGCCTTACAAAAAGAATTAACCGATCTATCAAAACGATTGATGGAAAAAAGCGACATCAGTTGGCAGGAAAAACAACAAATACAGGATCTGCTCGACAAACAGGCAGAATTGCAAAACAGAATTGAGAATATTCAGAAACAAAACAGTGAGCGATCCCTAAAAGAGCAACAGTACAAGAAGTTAGATGAAGAGATTATTGAAAAACAACGGAGGTTAGAGGAGCTTTTTGAAGAGCTCATGACGGATGAAATGAAAGAGTTATTTGAAGAACTGCAAAAAATGTTGGAAGAAATTGATAAGGACAAAGTGAATGAAATGCTTGAAAAGATGAAATGGACAAGCGAGGATATAGAAGAGCAGCTTGACAGAAGCCTGGAACTTTTCAAGCGCCTGGAGCTGGAAAAGAAGTTAAATGAAACCATTGAAAAAATTGAAAAACTGGCAGAAGAACAGGACGAATTATCAGATGAAACAGAGAATTCAAAAAAAAATGAGCTTGATAGTTTAATTGAAAAGCAGGAAGAGATTGAAAAGCAGTTTGATGAGATAAAAGAGGACCTGGACGACCTGCAAGAGAAAAATAATGACCTGGAAGAACCCAATAAATTTTTTGATACCGAAAGCGAAGAAACCGGCATTGATGAGGAGTTGGATAACAGCATGGAAAACCTCCGGGAGGGTAAAAAGGGAAAATCTTCCAAATCACAAAAGAGTGCCTCTGAAAAAATGGGACAACTCGGTAATAAGCTTTTTGATATGATGAGTGCTATGCAGGCACAAGGCTTGGGCGAGGACATTTATGCTCTAAGAGAAATTCTCGAGAATTTATTACAGGTTTCTTTTGACCAGGAAGACCTTATTGGACGGGTTGGTGTAGTGAAAAGAAGTGATCCTAAATACCTCGAAATTATACAGAATCAAAAAAAGCTCAAAGATGATATGGAGATGATAGAGGATTCATTGATTGCATTGGGAAAAAGGCAGGTGATGGTAAAGCCGGTTATTAACAGGGAGTTAAGGGAGGTAAATATAAATATTGAGAAAGCCTTAAAAGCGTTAGATCAGCGAAGAATCTCTGTGGCCAAAACCAGCCAGCAACTGGTAATGACCTCGGTTAACAACCTTGCTCTTTTACTATCTGAGGTGTTAGAACAAATGGAACAACAAATGTCGCAAATGGCAAGCGGTGGTTCTTCTTGTCCGAACCCCGGCGTGGGTGCTTCATCAATAAGTACCATGAAACAGCTTCAGGAACAACTCAACAAGCAACTTGAACAAATGAAAAGCGGTAAAGGGAAAAAGGGTAAAACAGGGTTACCCGGAGGGGAGGTAACAAGCGAACAATTTGCTCGTTTGGCTGCAGAGCAAGAGGCGATCAGAAATCAGTTCCAAAAATATTTAAATCAATTAAAGGAAGAAGGCGTAGGTGCTGATGGGAATGCCAGAAAGATGATTGATGATATGGAAAAAACAGAAAGAGACCTCGTTAATAAAATGATTTCAAACCAAACCCTAATGAGGCAGCGAGATATTTTAACAAGGCTTTTACAATCGGAGAAAGCTGAGCTTAAACGCAAGGAGGAAGAAAAGCGCGAATCAAGAGAAGCAAAAAACCAAAAAATTAGTAACCCTGAGGAATTTTTTAAGTATAAAAGTATAAACGCTCAACAGGTTGAGTTATTAAAGACAATTCCACCTTCATTGAAGCCATTTTATAAGAAAAAATTAAATAATTACCTTTTCCACCTTGAAGAATAAAATGATATGATTTTTGAGGAGATGCAATTAAAAATTCCGTCCAGCCCAGAAAATGTTTACCTTGTTGAACGTTTTATTGAAGAAATTTGTGACAGATATAATATTAGCAATCATTATTTTGGAAATATTACCATTGCTGTTCTAGAGGCTGTTGATAATGCTATTGTTCATGGGAACAAAAACAACCCCATTAAGGAGATAGGCATAAAATTTAAGGCAGAGCCCGGTAAGTTATCTTTCACCATCAAAGATGAAGGTCAAGGATTTGATTTTCAGAGTGTTATCGACCCTACTGATATATCTTATTCAGATGAAAATAATGTAGGGCGGGGCATATTTATTATTAAATCACTCGCCGACAAGGTTGTTTTTAATGAAAAGGGCAATGAAGTAGAAATCACATATGGCATTAAGGGAATAAGCAAGGAATTAGCAAGTCAGAGAAAGAAAAAACTGGAGGAATACAGTAAAGAGGCTAAGAAGAGGCAAAAGAAAGCATAGAACCCATTGTTATATGTATATACATGGATACTAATAACATTCTTTTTTTCAATGAGGAAGTATCTTATCGTGTTAACGATAAAAGGAAAATTAGAGAATGGATTAGGCATATAATTTATAAATGGGGAAATAGCCCGGGCAACATAAACATAATTCTCTGTCCGGATCAATATTTGCTTGCTATAAACAACACCTACCTGAATCACGATTCTTACACCGACATCTTAACATTTAATCAATCGGAGGAGCAAACGATTATTTCTGGTGATATTTACATTAGCCTTGACCGGATAAAGGCCAATGCTAAAGAATATAAGGTTCGTATCAGCGATGAACTTCATAGGGTTATAATTCATGGAATTTTACACCTTATGGGAGGCAAAGATAGTACCGATGCTGAGCGGAGGGAAATGAGAGAGGCAGAAGATAAATGCCTATCTTTACGCCCTCCGTTGACCTGACGATTGTTCCACGTGAAACAATAAAATCAAGGTTGAATCTGAGATTTAATTCCATTTTTTTATACTTTATACACCTTTAATCATTAATGTTAGGGAAATACGATATAATTGTTGTTGGAGGCGGGCATGCTGGTGCCGAAGCCGCGGCAGCTGCTGCGAACCTCGGGTCAAATGTGTTGCTCATTACAATGAACTTGACAGCTATCGCTGAAATGTCGTGTAACCCGGCAATGGGTGGAGTGGCAAAGGGGCAAATAGTTAGGGAAATTGATGCTCTGGGTGGTTATTCGGGAATCATTACCGATAAAACCATGATCCAGTTCAGAATGTTAAACAAGTCGAAAGGCCCTGCAATGTGGAGCCCCCGTGCACAAAGCGATCGATGGTTGTTTTCAAAAGAATGGCGCCTGGAACTTGAGAAAATACCAAACCTCGATTTTCGGGAGGATATGGTTATTCGTATCTTGACAAAGGATGGGAGGGTGATTGGGGTTGAGACTTCAATGGGATTAGAAATATTTGCCGGAGCGGTTATCCTTACCAATGGCACCTTCTTAAATGGAATTATTTATGTTGGGGAAAAAAGTTTTGGAGGAGGAAGAATTGGCGATAAACCGTCTGTCGGACTGACCGAAAATCTCAATTCTATGGGGTTTGAATCAGCCAGGCTAAAAACCGGAACACCTGTGAGAATTGATGGCCGATCCATTGATTACTCCAGGCTGGAAGAACAGAAAGGTGACCAGGTTCCCGGGAAGTTTTCTTTTATAGATACTCCAAAACTGGAAAATCAAAAAAGCTGTTGGGTTGCCTATACAAACAAAAAAGTTCATGATCTCCTGAGAACTGGTTTTGACAGATCACCAATGTTCATTGGCCGGATAAAAGGAACGGGACCCAGGTATTGTCCGTCAATTGAGGATAAAATTGACAGGTTTTCACATAAAGACCGGCATCAATTGTTTGTAGAGCCTGAAGGATGGGACACCGTAGAGGTTTATCTTAATGGATTTTCTTCATCATTACCTGAGGATATACAATGCAAAGCCCTTGTATTAATAGAGGGATTTGAAAATGCAAGGATATTCAGGCCCGGATATGCCATTGAATATGACTATTTTCCCCCAACACAGCTTAAATATACAATGGAAACGCGTTTGGTTGAGCATTTATATTTTGCCGGGCAGATAAACGGAACTACCGGATATGAAGAAGCTGCTGCCCAGGGAATAATGGCAGGTATTAACGCCAACAGGAAATTGAATGGCTTGTCTGATTTTATTTTGTCCAGGTCTGATGCATATATAGGTGTTTTAATTGATGATTTGATTACAAAAGGAGTAGACGAACCCTACCGTATGTTTACTTCTCGCGCTGAATACAGGATATTATTAAGGCAGGATAATGCAGATCTGCGGTTAACCCCAAAAGGATACGAGATTGGACTCGCCAGCAAAGAAAGAATGATGCGGGTTGAGGATAAAAGGAACCGCATTGATAGGCTAATCGAATTTATAAAAAAGAAAAGTACACTCCCGGAAGAAATTAATAAGTACTTAACTGATCGGGGAACTGATAAAATAAAGGAGAAGCAAAAAATTTCTAATATTTTATTACGCCCGCAGGTTGAGATTGGTGGTTTGATTGAAGCGATTCCCGGATTTAATGAGTTTTTAAGGAAACGTAACGAATTCGATAAAGAGGTGATTGAGGAAGCAGAGATACAATTGAAGTACGATAGATACATTAGTAAAGAACGCGAAGTTGCTAATAAGTTATCCAAAATGGAAGACCTTAAACTCCCGGAGAATTTTGATTACCATAAATTACCTGCCTTATCGTATGAAGCCAGGGAGAAACTTAACAGGTTACAACCCAATACAATTGGTCATGCTTCCAGGATAAGCGGAGTATCACCGGCCGATATTTCTGTATTATTGGTATACCTTGGTAGGTAAGTATTGTTTCACGTGGAACAAAAAATTATGGAAAAAATAGAGAGCTGTATAATTTGTGGAGAGGACCAGTTTACCCATTACCTTGATTGCAAAGATCATTTTCTCAGTAAACAAATATTTACCATTGTTGAATGCACAGGATGTGGATTCCGTTTTATTAATCCCAGGCCATTTACCGGTGAACTGGGAAAATATTATAAATCAGAAAGTTATATTTCCCACTCAGGCACTAAGAAAGGATTTATTAATAAAATTTATCTGTTGGCCAGAAAATTCACCCAGGACAGAAAGTATAATATTGTACAAGCCTTTAAGTCAACGGGTTCTATTTTGGATATTGGTTGCGGTTCGGGTGAATTGTTGAAATTGTTTCAGAAAAAAGGATGGAAAACCGTTGGCATAGAACCGGATGAACTTGTTAGAAAAACAGCGATCAACAGATACTCTTTGGATATTCGTGAGGAGGTTGCATTGAAGAAGATTCCGGACGGGGCCTTTGATGTTATCACTATGTGGCACGTACTCGAACATGTACCGGATTTAATCGACAGGGTAAAAGAGGTAAAAAGAATATTGAAAAAAGATGGCATTTTAATCGTTGCAGTTCCCAATTGTAATTCCATGGATGCAAAAATTTATGGAGAGCACTGGGCTGCTTACGACGTTCCGCGACACCTATCGCATTTTACAAAAGACTCAATAGCAATGCTTTTTCGAAATCACGGCATGGTAATTGCAAAAATACTTCCGATGAAACTAGATGCATTTTATGTGAGTATGCTGAGTGAAAAATATAAAAGGGGTAAGATAAATTATTTTACAGCTGCAAAGAATGGACTTCTTTCCAATATGAGGGCAAAGAAAAACCAAAATGAATATTCAAGCTTGATCTTTATTATAAAAAGGGATTAATTGCTATTTTTAAGCTTTGTAAGCGACAAACACTCCCAAGTAATGTTTTAGGGGTGGATAATTGTAAAGCGAGGCTTAAAAGGCTTCTTTTTGATTCGACACTTAAATAATTGATTATCAGTAATATAGACCGGTTTTTTAACATGTCAGACCAAAACAAAAAAAATATTATTGCTACGGCTTCTCTCTCGTTTGTTTTTTTGATGCTTGCCATTATTCTCAATTTTGTATTTGTTAAAAATAATCAACCCGAACAAATTGCTTCAAAGCTTGAGAAGGCCCTTCATGAAAAAGAGGGACTACTGATAGATTTGCTTCAAAAGGAAATTGCACGGGATGATAACAATAATTTTGGCAATGTAACGGCGTATGAGGGATTGTATGAAAAAGAAGGGATTATTGTTCTTATTTATGATAATGAAACACTGGAATTTTGGTCTGAGAATGTTGTTCCGGCGCCGGAAAGACTCGAGCCTCGTTTTTTTTCTGAAAGAGTTCATCATTTTAAGAACGGGTGGTTTGAAATCATAATGAAGCCTGTTGGAAAGAAAACATACATTGGTTTAATTCTTATAAAAAATGATTATGCCTATGAAAATGATTACCTGGTAAATGAATTTCAGAAGGCATTTCCTGTTCCACCAAGTGCAGAAATCTTTGAAGGAGGAAGCCAATATGAAATTTTTTCAATTGACCAGCAATACTTGTTCTCTCTTGATTTCCAGGAGCATATACCATTGCACCCCTATCAGGAAAATATTCTTTTCTGCCTTTATCTCGTCAGCCTGCTGCTTTTTTTTGCTTTCACTCTGTTGCTCTATAAATACTTCAAAACGTTTTTTAAGAAACGATGGGTGTTATTCTTTGCCTTTGTCATTGATATTGTGATCATACGATTTTTGATCGCACATTTCAATATTCCGCATGCACTATACCAATCGGCCCTATTTAGCCCTGAATTTTATGGGTCGTCAACCATGCTACCTTCATTGGGTGACCTGATCATTAATGCTTTCGTTTTCCTATTTATTGCCTATGCTTTTTCAACCCTTATTCTTACAAATCCAAGAATAAGTACCTTTTCTGCTTTAAAGAGATACACGGTTTCTTTTGTTCTCTTTTTGATAATTTTGCTGGGATATGGTCTGTTAATCAGCCTCTTCAAAGGACTAATTATCGATTCGAGTATTTCCCTGAAGTTAATTAATGTTTTTGGGCTAACAACAGAAAGCTACCTTGGGATTATAGCAGTAGCTACTTTATTGCTGGGTTTTTATATTTTTTCCCAGAAACTTGTTGACTTCATATATTACCTGAGTGCATCAACAAGGTCATATACTATAATATTGATTACTGCACTTGTGGTGGCCTGCACTGTTTTCTGTTTCAAAACCGGCAGGATTGAAGTGTTCTACGTTTTTTTCATATTTATATATCTTTTTTCATTGTGGTACGTTCGTAAAAGGAGAATCAAGCGATTTTCTTACTATTATGTCGTTTTCAACATGATTATTTTTGCCGTGTTTTCTACTTATACTCTTCATAAATTTGAAAGGATAAAAGAGCAGGAAGAAAGAAAACTCATGGCAGTCAGGCTAACAACAGAAAGAGACAAAATCATTGAATATATGTTTAATGATGTTGAAAAAAACCTTTTAGCCGACACAGTACTTGCCAAAAATCTTCGCAACGCACTGTTATATGATGATCAGGAAGAAAGGACCATAGAGTATATCGTTGATAATTACCTTTACCCATTCCGGTCAAGCTATCATTTCCAACTTACAATATGCAATTCTCAAAGGGTTCTTGAAATTCAGCCGGAGAATTATATCATCGCATGTTATGATTATTTTGAAGATGTCATTAACCGCCTTGGTGAGCCGACTGCCAGCCCGGGGCTTTTTTACCTGGATGATGGCTCGGATGACGTTAATTATATTGCCGCACTTACTTTTGGAGAGCATTTAGACGATCCCGATTACCCTGTGAATGTTTATATTGAACTCTATTCAAAGTATGTTCCAAAGGCACTGGGATATCCCGAACTACTGGTTGACAAAAAAGCCAGCAGTTTTATTGATCTCACGAATTATTCCTATGCTATTTACGGCAAAGGCGAACTTGTAAAAAGTGTAGGGAAGTATTTTTATAGCATCAAAGGATCTGTTTATGGTGGACTGGAAGATGATTTTTTATTTTTTGATAGGAATGGCTATGACCACTTAAATTATAAAGCGGATGAAACCACAAATGTGATTATTAGTTTAAAGAAGCAAAGCTTCATTGAGATCCTGGCTCCCTTTTCGTTTTTGTTAATTTTTTATGGCATCTATATCCTGATATTTTTGGCCGTTTCTAATTTTTCGATCGTTTTTGTCAAAAAAGAATTGAATTTTCGTACAAGAATGCAGGTAGCAATCGTTTCAATTATGTTGGTATCGTTTCTGGTTATCGGCATTTCATCGCTTTATTATATTATTGGTATTAATAATGATAAAAACCTGGATGCCCTGAGCGAAAAAGCCCACTCTGTTTTGATTGAAATAGAACATAAACTTGCCGACACACCTGGCCTTTCACCCGATATGGAAGATTATCTTGAAAGTTTGCTTACTAAGTTTTCCCTGGTGTTTTTCTCCGACATCAATATTTACAACATTAATGGGAATCTATTGGCCTCCTCCAGGCCTGAAATATTTAAGGAGGGTCTGATTTCAACAAAAATGAATGCAGTTGCTTTTAACCAACTTGCCCATTACAACAAAACACTATTTATCCACCAGGAGAAAATTGGCGTTTATGACTACCTTTCAGCCTATGTACCTTTTCGGAACAACCGTAATGAGCTGATCGCCTATTTGAATTTACCCTATTTTGCAAGAGAGGGAGAGCTCAGGCAGGAGATTTCGACATTTATGATTGCCTTTACAAATATTTACATCATTCTTATCGCCATTTCAATACTTACGATGCTGCTTATTTCCAATTACATTACCTTTCCTTTGCAATTAATCAGAGATAAGCTTAGAAAATTAAAACTTGGGCGCCCAAATGAAAAAATTAAATGGGTTAGGAAAGATGAAATAGGAAATCTGGTGATTGAATACAACCGGATGATTGACAAATTAGCACAAAGTGCCGAATTGTTGGCACAATCAGAAAGAGAAAGCGCATGGCGGGAGATGGCAAAACAGGTTGCGCATGAAATAAAAAATCCGCTAACCCCGATGAAACTTAGTACACAATATTTACAAAAAGCCTGGGACGAGCAAGCACCAGACTGGGATCAGCGGTTAAAGAAATTTTCTAAAGCAATCATCCAACAAATTGATAATCTTTCTGTGATAGCTTCTGAATTTTCTGATTTTGCAAAGATGCCCCAATCAATGTATGAAAAAATTGAAATTGACCGAGTCATCACAGCGTCAGTCGATCTCTTTAAGGAATCGCGTCATGTTGATTTTCGGTTCATTAAGCCGGACGATCATCTTTATTATGTTTATGCCGATAAAAAACAAATGCTGCAAGTGTTCAATAATCTTTTTAAAAATTCTATCCAGGCAAAGAAGGATTCAGAAGATGAGATGATTGAAATCTCCATTGAACAGCAAACGGCTGATCATTACCTGATCAAGGTTACTGATAATGGCATTGGTATTTCGCGCGACCAGGCAGATAAAATTTTTTCACCCAACTTTACGACCAAAACAGGCGGAATGGGCCTGGGGCTCGCTATTGTTAAAAGCATCATTCTCGATTCGGGAGGAAAAATATGGTTCGAGTCGGAAGAAGGCGTTGGAACTACTTTTTTTATTCAGCTGCCGGTGTATTCGGTCGATAGCCAGTAGCC
>JAGLWB010000418.1 GCA_023133655.1 Bacteroidales bacterium | reverse complement strand
TTTTTCAAATTACTTTACGTAAATTTGCTTATTAGGAATAAATTAATTTCTATTCTTACAATTTCATGCCTGAAAACATTAAAAAATACCTGGCCTGGCTTATCATCTTGTCAACGGTTGTGAGGGCTTTTATCGCCGGTTTTATTGAACTGGGAAACGATGAAGTGTATTATTGGACCTATGCATTGTACCCCGACTGGAGCCATTTTGACCACCCCCCAATGGTTGGGTTTATCATACAACTTTTTAGTCTTGACCTACTGCTTAAGGATGAATTTTTCATCCGACTTGGCTCTATTATTTTTGGAGCGGTAAATACCTGGTTGATATACTTGATAGGTGCAAAAATAAAAGACAGCTTAACAGGATTTTATGCGGCATTACTCTATACAACATCAATTTATTGTTTCATAATCACCGGAATTTTTATACTTCCCGACACCCCTCAGGTTTTGTTTTGGCTTATTAGTTTGTATTTAATAGTATGCTCATTACCTGATACAGAAATTTCATCAAAAAGCAAACAAAACCTCCTGTTTTTCGGTTTGGTGATCGGCTTTGGAATGTTGTCGAAATATACATCTGTATTCTTATGGGTAGGAAGTTTTTTGTATATTCTTTTGTATAATAGAAATTGGCTTAAAACAAAGGAATTATATATCTCCGGTTTCATAACAATCATATGTTTCCTTCCGGTTATCTTATGGAATATTAATAATGATTTTATTAGCTTTACGTATCATAGTGAAAGAGTAGATATATTCAACTCCGGGATACGGTTTGATTATTTTTTTACCGAGGTTTTGGGCCAGTTTTTTTATAATAATCCTGTAAATGTTTTGCTGATTCTTGCCGCAGTTATTGCCCTGATCAAACACAAGGAATTTCTCCATTTATCATATATAAGATTATTATTATGGATGAGCGTTCCACTGATTTTCACGTTTTTGACATTTTCCCTATTCAGGCGAACCCTTCCTCACTGGACAGGCCCTGCATACATTGGGCTGATACTCATTGCAGCAGCTTACCTGAGAGACTCATTGTCATCAAAAAGATTTATTTTAATCCCTAATTGGGCTAAATCCGCCATCTTTTTTTTGATGATTGTTTTAGTTCTTGGCATTGGAGAGATTCGATTTGGTTGGATTAACCTCGCTAAATATGGCGATGATATTTCTGTGGAGATGTTTGGTTGGGATCAAGCCGGCAAACAGTTTGCCCGGATTTATAATGATGACATACAAGAAAAGCAAATGAAAGATAATACCGTGATCATCGCAAACAAGTGGTTTCCTGCTGCTCATATTGATTATTACATTGCAACTCCATTAGGGATTGATCTATTCGCCTATAATTCAATCAGTGAGATACATAAATATGCCTGGATCAACAAAAATAGGGGAGGGGCTCCTATTGGCTGCGATGCATACTTCATCACCACCAGCCTTCACTTCAAAGACCCCAATGAATTATATCAGAATAATTTCGAAACCATTGCCACACCCGATACAATTACAATTTATCGAGCTACCCGACCCGCAAAGGAGGTGTATATATACCGGATGTATAATTTAATTGAGCCCCCGGCTTTCGACTTGCCAGGCGATCTCCGATAAATATCAAATATCAGTATCTGATCTCTTAAATCATCTTTCCCGGGTCAACCCATTCATTAAATTCATCTTCGGTAACCAAACCCAGTCCAAGAGCTGCTTGCCGTAAGGTTAAACCTTCAGCATGTGCTTTTTTGGCAATCTTGGCAGCATTTTCATAGCCAATGTGCGTGTTTAATGCGGTCACCAGCATCAAAGAATTTTCCAGGTTTTTTTGAATATTTTCCAGGTTAGGTTCAATGCCTACTGCACAATTATCATTGAATGAAACACAGGCATCTCCGAGTAGCCTGGCTGACATCAGGAAGTTGAATATCATAACAGGCTTAAAAACATTAAGCTGGAAGTGTCCGTTTGATCCTCCAACAGCGATAGCCATGTCATTGCCCATCACCTGGGCACATACCATTGTTAACGCTTCTGCCTGGGTTGGGTTAACCTTCCCTGGCATAATGGATGATCCGGGTTCATTGGCTGGCAGGTTAAGTTCCCCTATTCCGCATCTGGGACCGGATCCGAGCAAGCGAATATCGTTTCCAATTTTCATAAGACTAACGGCAAGGCGTTTCAAGGCTCCGGAAGCTTCAACAATGGCATCATGAGCCGATAGTGATTCAAATTTGTTAGGCGCTGTTATAAACGGCATATCTGTCAGTTTTGCAATATTCTTCGCAACAAGCTCAGCATAACCTTCCGGTGTATTGAGGCCTGTTCCAACTGCTGTTCCTCCTAAAGCCAGCTCAAGAAGATGTGGCAGCGTGTTGCGCAATGCAACTAAACCATGATCTAATTGAGAAGCATAGGCCGAAAATTCCTGGCCAAGTGTTAATGGGGTTGCATCCATAAGATGAGTGCGGCCGGTTTTTACAATGGCTTTGAATTCCTCAGACTTTTGTGCAAATGTATCTCTTAGCAACTCAATTCCCGGAATAGTTGTTTCAACAACAATTTTATAAGCGGCGATATGCATAGCTGTTGGGAAAGTATCATTTGAGGATTGCGATTTATTAACATCATCGTTAGGGTGAATCATTCGCGTTCCTTCACCAAGTGTGCCTCCTGTTAAGACATGAGCCCTGTTGGCAACAACCTCATTCATATTCATATTACTTTGTGTCCCGGAGCCGGTTTGCCATACGACCAGTGGAAAATGATCGTCTAGTTTGCCTTCAAAAATCTCATCGCAAACCCGGCAAATGAGATCCATTTTTTCCTTTGGTAACCCGGCAAGCTCATAGTTTGTTAAAGCGGCAGCTTTTTTCAAAATGGCAAATGCACTGATGATCTCAACAGGCATGGTGCCATCACCAATCTTGAAATTGTCTTTTGATCGTTGAGTTTGTGCGCCCCAGTACCTGTCGGCAGGTACCTCTACAACTCCCATTGTGTCTTTTTCTTTTCTAATTTTCATTTTTATACTTTTTAGAATAATATTTAGTTTTAGTAATTTTTTTACTCCATTTTATATTATGCCCGATAGGGATCAGGGATTTAATATCATTTATTAATGTCGATTTTTTTCATAATGAACAAACCAGTAGATGGAATAGATTGCAAGATATTGTTATCGTGAAAATAATACCTTTTTAATTATTACCTGTTCCCGATACTGTAAACGGATGAAATAAACGCCCTCCGTTAGTAATTCTCCATCCTTTTTACCTGCATCCCACGAAAAATTATAATTGCCGGGTGGAAGTTGTTTGTTTGCTAAAGCCTTGATTTTTTGCCCGGTAATACTAAACAGGTCCAAGTTTATCTTTTCAGAATCAGCAAGCGAAAAAGAAATAGTTACTCTATTTGAAAATGGGTTTGGATATATAGATAGCTCTGTTGCCTCATCTTTGTTTAACATTATTGCTGCCGGGCCGATATCCAACTTGTAAATAGTAGCATCAGACCACGAAAGAGACCACATGTATTCTCCATCCCATGTCATGTCACGTAAAATCCCGGCATAACAAGAAAAACTAAAAATAATTGTTCCATTATTCGGATCAATTTGATAGATTCTATGAAGTTCATAATCATTCGACCATAAGAATGACCCGATCCATGTAAGGCCAAGAGATTTTTCCCCTGGAGCCGGGATTGAACCTAAATAATCTCCGTTTTCAGGATTAAATTTGTCCAGGGAATTAATCGTATCATGTAAAAAATTGTTTGCCCAAATATGCTGGCCATCATAGGTTATTCCATGAGGCCATGTATCTTCACCAGGGTAATTGAAAGAAAATAATAGCTCTCCATTAGAGGGATCTAGCTTATAAATTTTGCTGCCATTACCATTGGATTCGTTCCATCCGGCCCCCCACAAGTTGGTGCCATCCCAGGCAAGTCCTTCAGAAAACTTAATACTGGAGGGAAAAGGGAAAAAGCTGATAACCTCTCCATCCTCAGGGCTGACTTTATATATCATCTTTGTGGTATTATCTGTAACCCATAAGTGCTCTCCATCCCATGTCAGGCCCTGGCAGTGTGTTCCGGGTGCCGGTATGGTATGAACAACATCACCGGTATCTAAAATGTTAATGGGAACCATTATTTCAATTTCAGATAAAATACGAGTCATTGATTCTTCAACGCCGTCCTGGTTTAAATCATTTGATTGAGAAAAAACAGTGTATGGATTGAGTGAAATAACAACGATAGTGATAAGAAAAATGACCCTGTCGAAAGTAAAGTGGAATAATATACCTGTTTTCATAGCTATAGATTTTAATTAGATGTTGTTTTGAATTCGGTTTTAAAGATACAAAAAAACACATATATAATAAGAAACAATCTAATAATTTTTTAATCGAAATGTATCATGAAAGATGTGTTTTCCACTATTTAAATCATGTAGCTATAAAAACCTCTCAATCTCTTCAACAGGATCCCCAATAACAGCCTTATATCCTTTAACAATGATAGGGCGTTGTATTAATTTGGGGTTTTCAACAAGTATCTTTCCCCACTCATGATCAGTAAAGTTTTTGCCTTTGAAAAGAGTTTTATAAAGTGTCTCCTGTGTGCGAATAATCTCCTGTGGCTTTTTGTTTAGCTTCATTAACAGATCATCTAATTCAGCCTTATCGATCGGATTTTTTAAGTACTCAATGATTTCAATTTCAAGACCTTTCTTCTGAATATATTGAAGGCCGGCCCTGGATTTCTTACATCTGGTATTGTGGTAAATTTTAATTTTATCCATTGAAATGTAGTTGTTTTTTGTGATTGATTATTTATTCCCAAACTCCATCAGGTAGGCTTTAATGAAAGCTTCCAGGTCCCCGTCAAGAACTGCCTGAACATTTGAAGTTTCTATGTTGGTTCTAATATCTTTAACCAGTTTATAGGGATGTAACACATAATTTCTGATTTGAGAACCCCATTCAATTTTCTTTTTAGAACCCTCTATTTTATCTTGCTCTTCTCTTTTTTTTCTTAATTCAATCTCATATAACTGAGACTTGAGCATACGAATGGCTTTTTCCTTGTTTTGCTGCTGCGACCGGGTTTCCTGACATTCAATAACAAGGCTTGTGGGCTTGTGCCTTAAGCGTACAGCTGTTTCAACTTTGTTAACATTCTGTCCACCCGGCCCTCCCGACCGAAACGTATCCCAGGTAATGTCGGATGGATTTATTTCTATCTTAATATCGTCATCAATTACCGGATAAGCATATACCGACGCAAAAGAGGTGTGCCTGCGGTTATTTGAATCAAAAGGTGATAATCTGACAAGGCGATGGACACCGTTTTCTCCTTTAAGGTATCCATATGCAAAATCACCCTCAAATTCCAGGGAAACGGATTTCAATCCTGCAACATCACCTTCCTGATAATCAATTTCTTTTACATTGAAGTTGTTTCGTTCTCCCCAGCGCATATACATCCGCATAAGCATTTGAGCCCAATCCTGACTCTCTGTGCCTCCTGCACCCGGATTAATATTCAGTATTGCGTTTAATTTGTCTTCTTCACCACTAAGCATATTTAAAAACTCCAGCTCTTCAATGTGCTTGAGCGTTTCTTTGTACTGGTCATCTAATTCAGCCTCGCTACTCTCTCCGTTATTATAAAATTCGTTGATAACCAATAAATCATCAACACTATTTTCTGTCGCCTTATAAGCCTTTGTCCAGATTTTTTTAGCTTTGATGGATTTCAAAACTATTTCGGCATTCTTTTGATCCTCCCAGAAACCCGTATCATAGGTGAGCTTTTCTTCTTCTTCTATT
>JAGLWB010000417.1 GCA_023133655.1 Bacteroidales bacterium | reverse complement strand
CGGAGCGAAGCGACGTCCGCCTCAGGCGGATCAGCAACACATCGACAATCGACAATCGACAATCCACAATCGCCCAATTCCCCTGGGTTTCGTATTACCTTTTCTTTTAAAACCGATTAACTAAAACATGGGTTTTATTTATTAATCAAACAAATTATCTATCAAAAAAAAGGAGACAAAAGATGAAAAAAGTAATTTATTTTTTAGGAGTATTTATTGCGTTAGCAGTGATTATCGTGGCTTGCGAAAAAGCCATTGATGATAAAACTGACCTTAATCAACCAGAATCAGCTTTGAAAGCGGGCAATAATTGTGCTACAATACAGAGTGGGACTATCCCATATAGTGCTGGACACTATTTATCTGGCGAATTTATTTCTACCGGTTATGATATTTTTGGATATAACTACCAGGCACATTTATTCAATGGAACATATGCAAATATCTATTTAGGAAGAGATGGTTTTCCACCTTATGAAGGCGATGATGATGCCTATCTCGCTGAAAATCCTGAAGCAGCAAATCATTGGGCGTGGCCATACAGAACAACTGAAGTTCTTATGAAATGGAACGATGCCTGGCTCTCGAAAAAAGATTGTGATGGGGATGGCTTGTTAGACCGGCATTATGGCCATGATAGCTATATTGGCTCAGGAGCCTGGGAAACCAATCATATGTGGGGAACTTATGAAGAAGGAGGAGAACTTTGTGATTGGAATTATTTTGTGAAGATAATTGCTGTTCCTGATGATGCTGAAAAAGTAAGTGGTGTATGGTATAATGCTGACGGAATAGAGATCGGTCCTGATATCTGGGGTCAATTTGCCATTATCCAGCAGGTAGAAAACGATCCTTGTGCAGGAATTCAAGGAATTCAGTACAGGAGCCCTGATCATCCGGGTTTTGGAGGCTGGTAATAAATTCAATGTTACTAATATTTTAATTTCGACGCCTCATTTTTTTAAGTGGGGCGTCTTTTTTATGCGCAGCACGTGACAGTTGACAGTTGACGGTTGACAGTCAACTTTTTTAGGACGCCACAAACTCCTATCTTTGCCCAAAAAAACAAATGGCTCTATCTAAAAAAAAAATAGCCGGGTTTGAGGTCCTTGTGGGCGATATAAATTATGGAGGACATATGGGGAACGATAAAGCGCTCCTTTTGTTTCAGGATGCACGCATCAAGTTTTTAGCCTCCATCGGGTTCTCTGAAATGAATATTGGTGATGAAACCGGTATCATCATGAACGAAGCTCATGTTTTTTATAAAAAGGAAATTTTTCTGTATGACAGACTATCTGTAACTATTTCTGTTGCAACGGTGACTGCCTCATCATTTTTCCTGCATTATTCTGTCGTGAGGAAAAGTGATAACGCTGAAGTGCTTCACGGATCAACGAAATTAATAGCTTTTAATTACACAAAAAAAAGGATTATGCGGTTGCCGGCAGCGTTTTTGTCAAAAATCGAATTAAACTAATTCCCGTCCCCCGTCTCCCGTTTCCTGTTTCCCGTCTCCTGTTTCCCTTTTCCCTTTATCATTTATCTGATATCCTTTCTTTGAATTTATTTCATAAAAACTGATGATCTTGATTAGCGGTCAGGGCTGAACGGGTCAATGTCGATACAAACTTTTTTTTTCGAAATTATTTCCGAAACAAGTTTGCCTGTTGCCGGAGCCAGTGTTATTCCCATCATAGCATGACCTGTTGCGATAACAAGGTTTTTTATTTTACGGCTTCTTCCAATAAATGGCAGTCCATCAGCCGAGCAGGGCCGCAATCCATGCCATACATCTTCTTTTGGGGGAATATCCGGTACAATATCCGGATAGTATGCAGAAACTGATCCAACAATTCCTTTTACCCGGTTCATACAAACTCTATGGTTAATACCGGCAATTTCCATGGTTCCTGCAACCCGGAGGTCGTTTTCCATAGGTGTTAAAGCAACCCTGGCCTCTTTCAGAACACATGGTATCCTGAGGTTATTTCCCATATCGCACATCATAAAACTATACCCTTTTCCTGCCTGCAAAGGTAAATTCAGGCCTATACTTTTAAGTATCAATGGTGACCAGGAGCCGGCTGCGACAACAACTTCATCAAAAGGACAGGGGAGGTCAAGACCATCGATTTTCAATATTTTTCCCTTATCTGGTTTAAAACCTTTTATCTGCTGCTCCGGAAAAAATTGAACACCATGCCCGATCAGAAAATGCTTCAAAACATCCATCATCTTATCCGGAATGAGCTGCACATCACCCGGATAATATACGCCTCCTTTGGCATAAACTGCCAGGCCCCCCTGACGTTCGCTTATTTCCTGTGCATTTAGTATTCGTGCGTCAACACCCTCCTTCTGCGCCAATGCAGCTGCTTCAACTTCCATTTTTTCTCCCTTGCCTGTCCTGAATAACATAAGCAAACCGGCCTCTTTGTATCCAAAATCAAAATTTTTTGTCAGGTCGTTGTAAAGTTCCTTGCTGAGAAGACTAATATTTTTCAAATGAGGGACAGCATAATGAACATGTTTACGTGTAGAAAAACGATAAAAATTCCAGGCCCAGTTGATCAGGTGCCTGTCAATACGAGGTTTAATATACAATGGACTCGTTGATGAAAACAAATACCGGATTGCTGTACTAATCATTCCTGGCGAAGCAAGGGGAACCACATGACTGGGTGCTACCAACCCTGCATTGCCATAAGAACATCCATCTGTCATGGTTGTCTGATCGGCAACGCTCACCCTGTGTCCCGCCTCCATCAGGTAATATGCTGACATCAATCCTATTACACCACCACCAATAATTAATACATGTTTACTCATGGCAGACTGGTATTGGAGGTAATAAAATTAATAAAATTTGTTAGCTATTAACTACAATTTTTGACCAAATTTGTTATTTACCTCATTCTCGAATTTTCAATCATTTCGAATATGGTTATTCCTGATAAATGAGAAAATCAACTTTATTTCCGTCAGGTGAAACACCTGACAGCCACGGCCGTGACCAATCACGATCTCAAGGTGCTGTAAAGTGTTACACCTGACGGGCACGAAAGTATGATAGTTAAACCTTAATAGTCAACAAATCAACCGGATCTTCAGCTATTTCAATTCTACACGGAAGAAAGCCGGCCGGATCACCATCGAATTCGACTTCAGGATTATTATAATTCCCAGGGAATTCTATCTCGCGACAATAGCCTAATTCAAGGTACCTGGTGTTTTTTATTGGTTTGCCGCTATAAACTTTACGTAGTAATGAAGGAATATTTGCGATTCTGAGGTTTTTAACGGATAAATAATAGAACCTTCTGTCTGATCCGCCCAGGTTGTGTTCTACTTTAATGCCCGAAGCGATATACCGGGTCCTGCCAATGGAAATATTATACAATCCGGGAACAGTTACCATCTTTCTATCAATGATAAGCTCCTGGTCAGATGGCTTGAATGTTTGTAGTATGCTTGCCAATGCAAGGAATGTGCCGGCAAAATCCCCTAAATACCTGCGTATCCCGTTGTTGGCTTTCCTGGCCAATGAAGCTCCCAGGCCAATGTTTGCACAACAACCGAAAAACCGGGTAATTGCCCGGGGATTGTCCCTGATACTTTTCCTGTGAAAGTTTCTGTCATTTTGAAGGGATAAAGTAACCTTTCCTATCAATATCTTTTCTGAATGCTCAGTGATTATCACCTCAATAGCTCTACTTAGATCTGTTGGGATATTATAGCTTTTGCAGAAATCAGGACTGGTGCCGGTATAGATTACGCCGAATTTCGCCTTTGATATTCTTTTTCCTGAAGCCTCATAAAATCCACTCAGCACAGCGTTGATGGTTCCATCGCCCCCCACCGCTATGATTGCGTTATAATAACTTTTATTTGCTTCCACTGAACTGTTGTAGGCATCCTCTATTGACTCTGTTATCCTGTATTGATAATTGACACCGCTGTTATCGAGCAATTCAAAAATCTTTTTAAAAGCTCTACCACTTCTACCGCTATGAGAGCTTGGATTCATTATTAAAAAACAGGTGCTCATTTACTGCGCAAGATTTGTGAATATTTCACTGACTTTATCTATGGTTTTTTCAGAAAGATTAGCGCCTGCTATCAGCCTGATCCTACCCTCATTGAATTGAACCGACGGATAAATAAAAGGAGTTGATAATATACCTTCTCTGTAAAATGTCTTTGCTGTCATCAAAGTTTGTAATGGGCTTCCCGACCTTATGGAGGTAATTGCTGTACTGCTATTCGTAATTTCGTATCCGGTATTTGTTAGTGTATTGGTGATCTGATTTTTAAACCTCCAAAATTTAGAGCTTATCTCATCAAACTCTTTCTGTATTATTTCAAGTACTTTTTCCACGCCTGCCAGAGCAGCTGGAATTAATGAAGTAGAATAAACCAGGTGGGAACTGTAATATTTCAGGTAGTCGATGATGCATCTTTTTCCGCTGATTATTCCGCCTGAATTGGCCAGCGCCTTACCCAATGATGCTGTATAAATGCCATTGTAATCCTCAATCTGTGCATGATCGAGGATACCTTTACCATGCTTACCGATTACCCCAATACCATGTGAGTCGTCCACAACAGGTACTGCCCCATAGTTATCACATAAATCAACGATCTCATGAAATGGTGCAATATCACCCTCCGTAGAAAATACCGACTCCGTTATCACAAACGCCTGACGATATTTTCCTGCTTTTTTCAGGATCTTTTCAAGGTAGTCCATATCATTATGGAGAAAAGGTCTAATCTTGCAACCCGAACCTCTTATCCCTTCAATCAATGATGAATGGGAACTCCGGTCAATGATGGCAATATCTTCCTTGCCCAGCAAGACATTAAACAAACCATTGTTTGCCTGGTAACATGAAGGGTAAAGGATACTGCTTTCCAGCCCTAAAAAAATCGTTAGTTTTTCCCTGACCCTTTGATACAGTTCCGAATAACCGGAAGCCACCGGGGTGGCACATAGCGACATCCCGTATTTCTGAATTGCGTTCCGGCCTGCTTCTTTAACACGGGGATCATTGGCCAGCCCCAGGTAATTATTCGACGCCAGGTCGATGAATTTCTTTCCGTCAATAATTACCGGATCATCCAGGCCAGATTCCAGGATGGGGTAATAGGGATTAAATCCTGCATTTTCAACCACTTCATAATCGATTTTGAACCGGTCGTAAAAGTCTTTATATTTCATCGTTCAAAAATTTTGTACCGGAAGCATCTCTTCCAACCTTAATACAATATCTGAAACCGTTTTCAGGCCATCCAGGTCCGCATCTTGTATCTCAATCCCATACTCATCTTCCAGTGAGTTAATTGTCATTAATATCCCAAATGAATCTATGCCAAGATCATTTCTAAGATGATGCTCCATTTTGATCTCACCGTCCCAGTCAATATTCTCCCTGAGGACAGTAATTACTTTTTCTTTTGTTTTCATTGTTGTAAGTTTTTGTAACACATAGTCCTATTGTTTGAATCACACATAATTGCACAGTAATTGCAATTCATGCATTTGGATTTATAGTTTCTATCATGCATTAGTTTAATCACGAAATCAGGTTCTGCAACAAATGGCCTGCATAAACTAACAAAATCAATACGTTTTTCTTTAATGGCATATTCAATCTCATTATAAGTCCGGAATCCCCCCACAGAAATAATTGGAATAGTTGTATATTTTTTTGCAATAGAAGCATAACCCAGGTTATACATCGGGCCGTATGGTTTTAACTTTACCTTAAAAAAGTTGAGTGCTATAGTTTTTTTAAAAAACCTTGAATAAAATGAACCCGAATTAAAGATTGGATTCTTGGATAATATCAAATCATCGGGCATATCACCCCTGAAAATATTCAGGGCGAAATCCATGGTACCGTAGCTTATCTCAATAGCGCTTAATTTTTTAATGTTTAGGAACTGAATGAGGTTTATCAATTGTTGTTCATCAAATTTCCTGTAATAGTCATCACTGCCACTGATTTTTATCAATACCGGAAACTTATCGCCACATTTAGCCCTTACATTATCGATAACGAGGTCAAGAAACCGTGTACAAATATTACTTGTCTTATCTATTTTAAATTCATCTTGCCTTTTATTAACTGAAGGCAGTAAAAACTGGTGTATCAGGTAACCGTGAGCAGCATGAAGCTGAATTCCATCAAAACCTGATTCTTTTGCATAACAGGCTGAATTACCAAATTTATCAATGATCTGATACACCTCGTTGGTTGTTAACACACGTGGCTTCTCATTGAAATAAATTGATTTCTTGGCCGAACAACCAACAACCTCCTTACCGGTAACCGATTTTTTGGTTTGCCTGCCGGTATGTGCAATTTGCATGAATATCTTACTATGATATTTATGCACAATATCTGTAAGCTTTTGAAAATATGGTATTTTGCTGTCATTATCGATGCCTGCCTGTCCGGGCTGCATGGCTTTTCCATCTTCTGATATGTAGGCAAATCCTGTAATTATACCCCCGATTTCGTTCCTGGCGAGATTTTCATACATCTCATAATATTTTGTAGTTGGAAAGCCCAGATTGTCGCACATGCCCTCATAGGTTGCAGACCTGATTATTCGGTTTTTCAATTCAATTGATCCAATTACGTTTGTTTCAAAAACTTCCATCTTCTTATGCCTTTACATTGGTATTCAGGTTAAATAAAAATCCAACAAATACATAGGATATTAGAAAAAGTATCAATCCCAGCTGGGGATTAAACAAGGCGATAACTGTTGCCTGACCGCAGGTACACGCCCTGAAATTAGTAACCAGTGAATAGTAAGTCATTTCACCCCTGGGATTTTTATAGTAAAGCACCCCTGTCCATACCTGCAGGAATATTGTCATAAAACCAAGGATGATAAAGATTGAATTTAGTTCTATTTCGAATGCTCCAAATCCAAAATACCCCACGAGGAACAGGATGGAAGGCAGAAACGAGGCTGCAATGGCGATGTACTTGTTTTTCTCCAATCCAAACTTCACTACGATGGTTTCTTTTCCTGCCAGTTTATCTCCCCAATAATCTTTGAAGTAGGTATAATAGGTCATCAACCCATTGATGACCGCAATAAATACAAGCGCGCTTAACCTGCTTTTAGTTATATAGATATCCATAGGGCCAGAGGCATAAAAAGCAAATAATCCGCACAGGCTTATCATAATACCGAATGAAATATTCCCCCATAATCCGTGTCCTTTGGCATATTCATAAATGACATTTAAAATGGCCCCGGCAACCAATGGAATGATGGCAACAGGCTCAAGGTATATTATGGTGATAATGAAGACAACCAACATCAGGAATACTGACAGGGCCAGGGCTTTATATCTTGGCAATTGGCCTGTAACCATGGGCCTGTCCGGTGCATTGATCCGATCCTCCTTATAACCCAGGAAATCATTAATGATCTGGTTGATACCCCAGGCGAGGAACAGTATAACAATGATTAACAGCTGCTTACCTACAGGTGTTGCAACCTCAATGGTCCGGGAAATATCGGAAGTCCCCAGGGTCCCCTCGGTTGTTGCTACAAATTGATAAAACGCCACACCTACCCATCCGGCTATACCGGTAACAAATGAATAATAAAGCCGCATTGATTTTATGTAAGCTTTAAGGAAGCCAAAAACCGAAACATGCTTGCTATTGGTAATTATTTGTGTGCTCATAGTTTAACAACTTTTTTGTAAAATTCCGAAGGTTTGCCCCTTTCCCAGTTATTGTATATTTCCTCCGACAGTTCAAGACTCAGAGGTAAGGTCTTTAGGTCATGCTTTTTATACAGCTTGAAAATATCGCCAGAGTATTTCTCACACAACAAACAATCGCCGGGTTCATTAAACTGTTCCCTCATCCTGTCATAAATGATCTCAATATCCTCATCTTTGATATTGCCGAATGAGATATTCAAAAACTCACAGGGCTGGACATCCCCTTTAGCATTGATATAAAATCGATCAGTTGCGCCGGCTGTGCAGCCAAACATCGACTTTCCCTCCTCCATCAACATACAGGCAATAGATGGATAATCCTTATATTTTTTCTCCAGGTTAAATTTATTGACCTTGCTTACTACAGTTCTTTCGTCCTTTTCTGTAAAAACATCTGTTCCTGATTCAAGCCAGCCCCCTGCAGGTTTCGGTTTTATCAATTGTAAGATGGCACCGTTGTATGCTTTCGCCTGGTCCATAATCTTTTCAAAAGTTGCGTTATAAAACTCATTTTTCATAACACATGAATTAAAAGTTACCGGAATACCAAGCTGATGACACATCGTGATACCCGACAACAGGTTATCCCACGCATTCGGACTGCCCATAAATTTGTTTAGTTTTTCGGGTTCCCCGGTATGCAGTGAAAACATAATGCCCAGCAGATTTTTGTGTTTCTTTAATTCATTCAGCTTTTGATAAGTCATCCCGTCACCAGTTGAATTAATCAATATCTCAGATCTGTCGTCAATTGCTTCACACACTTTTTTTAATCTGTCAAATACAATGAATGGCTCACCTCCTTCAATATTGAAAAAGGCTACTCCTTTTTCCTGGAGTTTTTTTATTGTCCAGATCAGTACGTCAATGTTTACATCTTTTCCTTTATCATGCTTCTGATAACAATGCGGACATTTGTACCTGCAGGCAGATGAAATTGAAACCAGGCAGGTTACACAGGGCATTTTTTTATCAAATTCGTTAACTTTACGGCAAGCCTGGAAAAAAGCCCTGGTCGGGAAAGCAGGAACATATAGATTTACTTTGATGCCTCTTTTTACCTTCACATATTTATTATGATACATTTTTGAAAGGAAAAATAAAAGTCGTCGTAAGAAAGGGATAAAGCGTCTAACACTGATCTCTCCCTTTATCATCCTTCCAAAAAAATAAAGGAATGTTATTACTACTATCTGGTAGGTTATCAGTTTTTTATGAAAACCTATGATGGTTTTAACTTTTGTATCTTTTATCATTAGATCAGTCTATTAAGTTTATACCAGTTAACAGTGTTCTTTATACCCTCCTCAAGGCTGTATTCATTTGCAAATCCGAGTTGCCTGAGGGCTTTAGCTGTTGAATATTCAATGTTATCATACAACATATTTACCCTGGCCCGTGTGAGCAGAGGCGGTTTTACAGATTGAAATAATTCTGCCATTAATTCCAACAGAAGCCCAAAAGGATATATTAAATACCTGGGAATATTCACGGGTTTTTTAACACACATCTCCTTACAAAACATGTTATAAATATTATCCATTAAATCACGATTTGTATTACCTATGATAATCCTGTTGACTCCGGCAGGTTTTTTGAGGTATGTCAGATGATAAGCCCTTGCCAGATCTCTGGCATAAATCACATGAAATTTATTTTTCTTACTACCCGGCATCCAGGGAGTTCCATGCTTTACAACCTTCATATACTCATAAAATCCGCTCGAAAATTCGCGCTCACCATAAACCCACACCGGTTCTAAAACTGTCAGGTTCATTCCCCTTGTTTCCGCATATTTAATGGCTTCCTGTGTTGCCAGTGACTTGGAAACTCTGTAATGATTCATCCTGGAAGGCACAACGTTTCCGAGAAAATATTTATATATAGGCTTATAGGGTGATTCCTCGCTTTTAACAACTAAGGAATTCTCTTCACCATAACTCGAAACAGACCCTGTAATAATTACATCGTTGATATGATTATGGTGGCAAGCCTTAAGGACATTCAGGGTACCGGTTACATTGGTTTCGTAAAAATCATCACAACAACTCCAGTCATTTGCCAGTCCGGCGGTATGAATAACACATTCTGCTCCTTGAAATGCCGCTTTCAGTGATTCCGTATTGTGAATGTCAAATTCAATAAGATGAACCGGTAAAGTTTTCAGAAAAGAGGTTTCACTTGAACTTCTGACCCCACAGAATACATTTAATCCTTGCCTGCAAAAATATTCGGCAACATGGCTGCCGATAAAACCGGTTCCTCCGGTTATGATGATTTTATTTTGATTCATAATAAAATCGTTTAAATCAAAAGTACATCAAAAGGAAAGAAAAGCAAAATGACTTTTTACAAGCCTCAAATCAGAATTTGCAATATTTCTAATATATGGGCATCCCAATATTACGTTTTATGCAATTTTTGCAATTTTCGATATATGCCACCGGCATTTAATTAATAAATGCAAATAATAATCACCTCTTTAGTAAATATTAATACAAATAACGTATCTAATCAGTGCCTAGAGTTTGGAATGCCTAAAATGCCTAAAGTTTTTTGAAAAGAATAGCTGCATTATGGCCCCCAAAACCGTAAGATGATGAAAGTGCCAGGTGAATCTGTTTATGTATATTTCTGGAAGGAAGATTCAGGTTATCGATAGGATCTTCTGTTACATTGGCATGTATGGTAGAGTTTTTAACGGAAAGTGCGCTAACAATTGCTTCTATAGCACCACTTGCTCCTATTGAATGGCCCAACATACCCTTTGTTGAATTAATAACCGGCTGGTTTGACTCTTCTCCAAATAATGACTGAATAACCCTGGCTTCCACACCATCGTTTAGTATGGTGCCTGTTCCATGAGTATTGAAATAGTCTATCTTTCTTCCTTTGATCAACTTAGAGAGCATTGATTTAATTTGTGAACCTGATTTGTCTATTTGCACCAGGCTGTATGCATCACTGCAAGATTCATAATCAATAATCTCGGCATAGATGTCGGCCCCGCGTTTCAGGGCTGATTCCAGCTCTTCGAGGATCAATATTCCCCCGCCCCCTTCTGCAAATAAAAAACCACTTCTTTTCTTAGAGAAAGGCCGTGGCAAGCCATCCTCAGATTTAGTCAATGTGCCCAGTGAATCAAATCCACGCATGA
>JAGLWB010000416.1 GCA_023133655.1 Bacteroidales bacterium | reverse complement strand
AGAGAACAATTTATCCAGTTCCAATTCCCCTTGCCTTATGTATTGGTTGTTGAGGTGAACAATTGATATATCTTCCAGAGGGAGGCCTGCATTTGTGATTACCCAATATTGAAAAGCCGAATCCTGGTAATGATAATTTTTCACCGATGTGGAAGATTTTACTTCATAGGCATTCCATTTTCCACCTTCTTTAACAAGGATGTCGAGGTAACAAAGACTATCATTGGCCATAAATGCAGCCTCATAAATAACCTCCTGCCCCTGATCAATCAATTCGGACGTATAGATTACTGCCGCTTCGTAGTTGAAGAAGTCTCCACGGGAGGCATCAATGCCGCCGGGAAATAACTGTTGGGCAAGCTTTCCAATACTGTGCCCAATATCAAAGCGGGCCTGTTGTTCTTCGCTTATTTCGTCCCTGAGTTCAGGGTGGTTTATGTGGAGGAAAAGCGCTTTTTCACACTGGTTTCCCTTGAGATAACTTGATTTACTTAATTTTTTCATACCTGGTTAATTACCCTTCCCAACCCACACACAAGGCCACACAAAAAATTTTCCACAAACTACCCTGATCACTCCTACTATCAAAAGGAGTAAAATTTCCAATTAATGCATTTCTGATGCCGAGGTCAAAGAAATAGTATTTTTTGCTCTTTCGTATTTCGTTTCGGAGATTACCGTTTAAGGATGGGGGTTTTTAAATCACGATCAAATAACATAATGCCAAAATATTTAAATAAATATGCAAAATCAGGCCTAAATATGTAAAATACATTACAAATGTAAGTATAAAATTGAAAAAATATTAAATTTCTAAGTAAATTTTCACCTGCGGAAAATCTACCGTAATATTTGGCTCAATTATTTCCAGTAGGTTTATGCATAAAGAATATCAGATATCTGATATAAAAAAAGGTTTTGCTGATGCAAAACCTTTTTTTGTGGAGCATAGGGGAGTCGAACCCCTGACCTCTTGACTGCCAGTCAAACGCTCTAGCCAGCTGAGCTAATGCCCCGAGGTGGGTGTGGGTTTGGGTGTGAGTGTGGGTGTGAGGGGGTAATGAGTGTGAGTTTGGGTTTGGGTGTGAGTGTGGGGGTGAGTTTGAAGGGGCAAAGATAAGAAATTATTGTAATTTTAGCATCGGTGTGTAAAATTTGATCATGTAGATATGTTTTAAATATGACCAGACTTCGTCTCTTTGCTGCGATTAAAATCCATCCGTCACCTGAGTTTTTAAACATATATCATAAATTGAAATCAGGATTAAAAGATGAAAGAATTAAATGGGTGGAGGAGGAAAATGTCCATGTCACCCTGAAATTTTTTGGAGAGACACCGGAAGATAAAATCCCTGAAATAATCAATGAACTGAAAGAAGCTGCCATCAAGCCCCAACCCTTTCAGTTTCATCTTGGGAATACCGGAATATTTGGAAGCTCCTATAAACCAAAGGTTGTATGGTTCGGTATCAATCCCTGTGATGAGTTACAACAACTGTATGCAAATATTCAGAAACAATTGTTAACCATAGGGTACAAACACGGCTCTGAGAATTTTGTTCCTCATCTTACTATTGGAAGGATTAAATACATTCAGGATAAAAAGTTTTTCCAGCTAATTATCAATGAATATAAAAAAACCTCCATCCAAACGGTGGAGGTGAAAGCGTTTTACCTTCTTGAAAGTATTCTTCGTAAAGAAGGGCCTGTTTATCGCATAGTTGAAACCTTCAACCTGTAACCCTACTCTTCGTTCCCAGCCTGTTTCTTCCCGACAAAATAGCTTATAACCAGTGCAATACCCCCGAAAAGGAACACCATCGAGAAATAAGCAACATGCTCATCCATAATATAATTTTTAACAAGAAGATTAGCAATGATAAGGCCAACGCCTAATCCAATGAGGAACATCCCCCATTTTAGCGAAGGGTATGTCTGCTTTTTGGTAACAAAAGTTGATGGATCAACTCCTTTCTCCATCATTGCCAAGCGTTCCTTTTTACGAATTGCCAGGTAGATAATTCCTAAAACAAGTGCAAAAAAACTAACCGGTACAATAATTTCTGTCATCATAATTTGTAAATTTTAAAGTTAATATTAATTTGATTTCTTTCACTTTACCCTCTTTTGACGCTAGTAATTTACCTCTGGTTACAAATTGATATTCAATAAGGCCATGACCTAAATGGTGGGTTTTTTGTATCTTGTAACCAAAATCAAACACCATCGTCTAATTAATAAATGGAATTCCTCGAAGATAGTTTGTATATTGAAAAGGTGTTGAACGGCGATACGTCAGCCTATACCACCCTTGTAAACAAGCATAAGGATATGGTGTTTACCATTGCCAGGAAGATAGCCCGAAGTACAGAAGATGCTGAGGAAATTGCCCAGGATGCTTTTATTAAAGCTTTTCAGTCGCTCGAAAAATTTAAGCAGCGATCAAAATTTTCTACCTGGTTATACCGGATTACTTATAATACAGCTGTTTCGAGGGTCCGGAAAAAAAACATTGAGGTTTCTGTTATTGACGACGAAGTCATTGAGAATTATCCGGGTGAGCAGATATATGAATTTGTTGAGGCTATGGACGATCAACGCCAGCAACGGTTTATTGATGCAGCTTTAGAGAAGCTTCCCCCGGAAGATAATGTGGTGATAACACTATTTTACCTTGAAGAATATTCGATCGGGGAGATCAGTAAAATCACAGCCTTGTCAAAATCAAATGTTAAGGTTAAGTTGCACCGCATAAGAAAACGTTTATATAAAGAGCTTAATCATATTTACAAATCACAATTTAACGAGGTAGTTTAAATGAAAGAAAAAGTCAACAATATTGATTTTTTTATCAGTAGTCTGGTTAGAAAGTCGACCAGAGAAAAAGCCCCGGCAGGTTTTACTGATAATTTGATGAAGAGGATCGAAACTGAAGTTGAACAGGAAACCGTTACGTCGCAACCTTTAGTTTCCAGGAACATGTGGATCCTGATTATTGCAGGGTTTGCAGTAGTTATTAGCCTTGTTTTCTTTATTGACTGGTCATTTTTAGGGTTGAACATCAGTAGTGCCGGATTTGATGTTCAATATTTTGAAAACCTTATTGTCTATTTTAAAAGTACGGTAGAGTGGCTGACCTTTTTCTTTGCATTTTTTACCAGCTCTTCCCTGCCTGCAATCATTGCGGTTGGGATCATCTCCCTGCTGATTATTGACAAGATATTGAGGCGGTTTACCCTTCATAAAACATACCTCTTTTAGAATCTCCAGATACCTCTCCTTCTGGCTCCCTTCTTCCTGTTTTGTGCGTTAGGCCACCCAAAACACAAGCAAAACTTCCTCATCTCTTATTTCTTATTTGTTATTTCTCATTAATATTCCTGATTTATCATTTCGGATTGAGAGGAATCTGAACAAGCGGAATAAAAACCTCTATTGTTTTTTCACAATAATCGGCGGTGTAGTAATTGTATTGCTTTCATGGAAGGCCCTATCAATGATATAGGTTTCAAAGCGAATGGTATCAAAGGAAGAGCTGAAGTTATTGATGAAAAGAGTATCTTGAATAGTGCCGGTTATGGCTTTGTTTTTACTAACAGGTATTAAAATAGGAATCCTGGCGTTCATTGATACTGTGTCAATCTTCTGAGTTTCTTCATTGAAATAAGTAATAAAGACCTCTTTAAACTCTCCATGCTGCTTCTCGAAGTATTTTATGAAAAGATTATAATCATAAGGCGGTTGGGTTTCCTCATCATATAGACCGATATCCCCATCTCCGTCCGTATAATAAAATTCCAGGACACCCCGATTGTCAATACCCGATCC
>JAGLWB010000415.1 GCA_023133655.1 Bacteroidales bacterium | reverse complement strand
AAAACAAGATATTTCTTAGCAAGTTCGTGTAAAGGATGAGATTCCAGTCCAAGATAATCAACTTGTTCAATATGCTTATGTTGTTCAAGGTAATTGGAAACTTTCATGGTGCTTTTGCTGAACTGGTCAACCTTTGATCTGATGGTTCTGAGGTCGTTAAGTGCAAGAATCGCATTCATGGGTGAGATATTCGGACCATTATCCCTGTTTGGCAACAACTTGATATACATACCAAAATCTGCTTTCATTGCATCATTATCGATGTTTGATGTGAGGTTTTTTCTCGCTATTACAGCGCCACCAATGCCAAAACCGCTGGATGAGATTGTTTTGGATACTGATTGTATCACAATATCAGCCCCATGAGCTATTGGACGCATCAATGCAGGTGTAGCAACAGTAGCGTCAACAATCATGGGTATTCCATGGCTATGCGCAAGTTCTGCAACCTTTTCCAGGTCAAAGAAAGCTTGTCCCGGATTGCTGGGCATCTCACCATAAAGAAATCTGGTATTCTCATCAATCTTCGAAGCCCATTCATCTAAATCATTCGAATTGATTATTTTCCTCCACTTTATATTCTTTTCCTGGTCTTTTCGTATGCCAAACTGCTGAAATGTACCTCCATAAACCTGGCTGGTAGCAACAAAATTCATAGGCGCATCAGGTTTCTTTGGATCAACAACCAGGAAAGCATCAGCAGCGCTTGCTATCGCAGCCATACCTGATGATGTGGCACAGCAGGAAGTTTCAACATCAGATCCATACCCCTCAAGAAGAGCGAGGGCACCTTCGAGGTAATACATTGAGGGGTTGCCTATCCTGGAGTAACACCAGGTAGGGACTTGATACCCCAACGCAGCTTCCATTTCGTCAGAATCCCTGTATGCCTGAGATGTAGACATATATATGGGTTCAATAATCGATCCCTGGTTAAAATCCATCGCTTCCTGCATTGAATAAACTCCATGCACCGAAATGGTATCAAAACGGGCTTTTTTCATTCTATTAATATTCTCCTGGTGCCATTTCGCAGACCGTTTGGCCGCCTCCACATAGTGGTTAATTCCTTTTGAGTTCATTTTATTTTTTTTTATCAGTTTTAAAAATTCTAATTTTACCTCACCCCGGCCCTCTCCAAATGGAGAGGGAGAAATTGGAAACCTCGAGGCAGAGCCTCGAGGGATTATTTAATTCATCAAGCAAAAGTAATAATATGAAACATATTTTAAAAGAAAAATGATAATTTAAACAAAATTCATATATATTTACAAAATACTATAACTGTTTCAGCTTTTTTTGTATCAATTAGTAAATAAATCCACCAATTATGCTTAAAAACTATCATATTGACGGACTTGACAAACGGATCCTATCATTGCTTACCGCTGATGCAAGGATTCCATTTCTTGAAATAGCAAGAAGATGCAGAGTTTCAGGAGCTGCCATACACCAGCGCATTCAAAAGATGAAAGAAGCAAAGGTAATTTCAGGTTCTCAATACAATATTAGCCCGGTTGGGCTGGGCTACCACACCTGTGCATTTATCGGTATTCAAATCAACCTAACCACACAAAGTACACATGAAGAAGTCTTCACAAAAATTATGCAAATAGACGAGATTGTTGAGTGCCACCATATCTCCGGCAAATATTCATTATTTGTGAAAGTATTCACAAAAACAAACGAACATTTAAAAAAAATCATCATCGATAAAATTCAGTCCATTCCGGAAGTAACATTTACCGAAACGTTTATTTCTCTGGAAGAAGGATTTGTGAGGCAACTGCCGGTAGGCGGTAGCCGGTAGCCGGTAGCCAGTAGCCAGTAGACAGTAGGCGGTAGACGGTAGGCGGTTAGTGAATAAAAAACTTGAGGCTTGAAGCTTGAGGCTTGAAGCTAAATTTTTTATAATTTTGTAGGCTAATTTTAATCATCAAAAAAATATGAACTACGACATAATAGTTATTGGCAGTGGCCCCGGAGGTTACGTTGCTGCCATCAGGGCTTCTCAGCTTGGGATGAAAACAGCAGTTGTTGAAAAATCTGAATTGGGTGGCGTTTGTTTGAATTGGGGCTGTATTCCAACAAAAGCTTTACTCAAAAGCGCTCAGGTTTTTCAGTATATCACACATGCTTCTGATTATGGAATACAATTGAAGGGAGAAGCCAGCCCTGATCTGGAGGCTATGGTCAAAAGAAGTCGTTCGGTTGCTGAAGGAATGAGCAATGGAATTCAATATCTTTTCAAGAAAAATAAAATCGACCACATAAAGGGTTTCGGTGAAGTAAAACCCGGAAAAATAGTTTCAGTTACAGATGATACAGGCAAAATAACCGATTATCAGGCAAATCATATCATTTTAGCCACAGGCTCAACATCCAGGGAGTTACCAAACCTGAAACAGGATGGGGGAAAAATTATTGGATACAGGGAAGCGATGACGCTGCAAAAACAACCGAAGTCACTCATCGTAGTCGGTTCAGGAGCCATTGGTTCGGAGTTTGCATACTTCTATAACGCCATTGGAACAAAAGTAACACTGATTGAATTATTACCTGACGTTGTTCCTTTGGAGGATGTTGATGTTTCAAAGCAATTAGGGCGATCATTTAAAAAAGCCGGGATTAAAGTGATGACTTCCGCTTCGGTTGAGGCGGTAAATACTAAGGGGAAAATATGCAACGTAAAAGTAAAAAGCAAAAAAGGTGAAGAGACACTTGAAGCGGAAGTAGTTCTATCAGCCATCGGAATTAAATCAACTATTGAAAACATAGGACTGGAAAAAACGGGTATAATTACTGCAAAGGATAAGGTTTTGGTAGATGAATACTATCAAACTAATATTGAAGGTTATTATGCCATAGGAGATATTGTACACGGGCAAGCCCTCGCACATGTTGCTTCGCATGAGGGTATTACCTGTGTGGAAAAGATTGCCGGCCTGAACCCGGAACCGATTGATTATGGAAATATTCCTGCATGTACATATACACATCCGGAGGTAGCTTCTGTAGGCCTGACTGAGAAAGCAGCAAAAGAAGCCGGGTATGATATCAAAGTTGGAAAATTCCCCTTTACTGCTTCGGGTAAAGCGAGCGCATCCGGTTCCAGAGACGGTTTTGTTAAAGTGATTTTTGATACAAAATATGGTGAGTGGCTTGGCGCCCACATGGTTGGAGAAAATGTTACGGAAATGATCGCTGAAGTGGTTGCAGCACGTAAATTGGAGGCCACCGCATATGAGATCATCAAATCTATTCACCCACATCCTACCATGTCAGAAGCTGTAATGGAGGCTGTTGCAGCTGCTTACGGGGAAGCGATACATATTTAAAATGATATCCGATATACGATTAATGATATGCGATATGCGAATTATTTTTGAGCAAAGAGCAAAAAACATAGAATAAAGAATAATAAATACGATGAAAGTTGTTAGGGCTGAAATACCAGATGTTTTAATAATCACTCCTGATGTTTATAGAGATGACAGAGGTTATTTCTTAGAATCTTATAATTCAGAAGCATTTTCTGCTGCCGGATTAACCATGAACTTTGTCCAGGATAATGAATCCCTCTCACGAAAAGGGGTACTTAGGGGGATGCATTTCCAAAATCCTCCATTTGAGCAGGGGAAATTAGTACGTGTGGTGAAAGGTGCAGTGATGGATGTGGCCGTAGATCTAAGAAAAAACTCACCCTATTATGGTAAATGGTGTTCCGTAATTCTCACTGAAGAAAACAAACTATTGTTTTGGCTTCCACCCGGGTTTGCCCATGGATTTTTGACTCTTGAGGACAATACTGTATTCTCATACAAATGTACCCAGGTCTATAACAGGGAGTCTGAAGAATGCATCATATGGAACGACCCTGACCTTAAAATAACCTGGCCGGAAAAAACGCCCATTATTACTGATAGAGACAGGAACGGCAAGCGGTTTAAGGACTTTAACAGTCGTTTCATTTACTAACTTTATGTAATTATGCGAATCAAGGGTTGAAAAATATAAATGAATATCAGTACGTTATATTTCTGTTTCAGGTTTCAGGTTACGGGTTTCATGTTCTTGTCCCGCAACTAGAAACCCGCACCAATAATGATGATTGGCACGTAGAAAATTTCCAATGAAGTCCTCTCAGCAAGCTGCGGGGAATTTAACCCCATAACGATTTCAGACGAGATACGAAATTTATTTTGGCAGAAAAAAAACAACATAGCATTCGGCAGGACAACCTGGAGATTTATGGCGCACGGGTCCATAATTTACAAAATGTAGATCTTGTGATACCGCGAAATAAGCTGGTTGTAATAACGGGGCTTAGTGGGAGCGGTAAATCTTCATTAGCTTTTGATACAATTTATGCTGAAGGACAGCGACGTTATATGGAAACCTTCTCGGCTTATGCCCGTCAATTTATTGGCAATCTTGAAAGGCCGGATGTAGATAAAATAACCGGGTTAAGCCCGGTTATTGCAATCGAACAAAAATCCACCAACCGAAATCCGCGCTCCACAGTGGGAACTATTACAGAAATTTACGATTTCCTGCGATTATTATTTGCACGGATTGCTGATGCATATTCTTATGAAACCGGTGAAAAAATGATCAGGTACAATAACAATCAAATAATTGACTTGATATTGAACCAGTTCACCAATAAAAATATTATCATTCTGAGCCCGGTTGTGAAAGGACGGAAAGGGCATTACCGGGAGTTATTCGAACAAATCAGGCGACAAGGCTTTCTTAAAGTACGTGTTGATGGTGAAATCAGGGATATCTCATTCGGAATGCAGGTAGATAGGTATAAAGTCCATGATATTGAGATCGTAATTGATAAAATTCAAGTTAATGCAGGGGTTTATAAAAGAATTGCTGACGCCATACAGCTTGCCATGAAACACGGGAAAGGATCATTGCTGGTTTTCAATCCTGAAACAAACGAAAATCAACACTTCAGCAAGTTGTTAATGTGTCCTGCAACGGGTATCTCCTATAATGAGCCAGAACCAAATACATTTTCATTTAATTCCCCTTATGGTGCATGTCCGAAATGTAATGGACTCGGAAAAATATCTGAAGTTGATTTGAAAAAAATCATTCCCAACCCTGAAACTAACATCAGAAAGGGTGGGCTGGCACCTCTTGGCAGCTATAAAAGCAATTGGATATTTAAACAAATGGAAACCATTGGGGCGAAGTATGGGTTTACCTTAGACACACCAATAAAAGATATACCTGAAAATGCTCTGGACATAATACTTTACGGATCAGATGAGGTCTTCAAGGTAAAAAATGAATACCTGGGAGTAACCTCATCTTATGCTCTATCATTTGAAGGAATTATCAACTTTATCACCAATCAGAATGACGGAAACAGCTCAAAAGGTATTAAAAACTGGATCAATAGCTTCATGAATCGCATTGATTGCCCTGTTTGCAAAGGTAGCCGGTTAAAAAAAGAAGCACTGAATTTTAAAATTGGCGATAAAAATATTGCTGATATTGCCAACCTCGATATTATCCGGTTGTTTGACTGGTTGGAACATATTGAGGAACATCTTGAAGAACGAAAACAAAGAATAGGACATGAATTGATCCGTGAACTCCGGACACGAATTCATTTTTTGCTTGATGTGGGACTTGACTATTTGTCGTTAAACCGGCCAGCAAGGAGTTTGTCAGGAGGTGAGTCGCAGCGTATCAGGCTGGCAACACAAATTGGATCACAATTAGTCGGGGTCTTGTATATTCTTGATGAGCCAAGTATTGGTTTACACCAGCGGGATAACCAGCGATTGATCAAGTCATTAAAAGATCTGCGGGACCTGGGTAACTCCATTATTGTTGTTGAACATGATAAAGAAACAATTCTTTCAGCCGACTTCATTGTAGATATCGGACCCGGGGCGGGTATGCACGGAGGACATATTATGGCTACAGGATCCCCTTTAGAAATGAAAAGCTGTAATACCATTACCTGTGAATACCTAAGTGGAAAAAAAGAGATCAGCGTGCCAAAAAAACGAAGGAAAACGAATGGAAAGTACCTGGTTTTAAATGGCGCATCAGGTAATAACCTAAAAAAAATAACCCTTCGTTTACCTGTCGGTAACCTGATATGTGTGACCGGCGTTTCCGGTAGTGGTAAGTCAACCCTGATCAATGAGACACTTTATCCCATTTTAAGTAATTATTTTTTCAGGTCAGAAAAAAGGCCTCTACCTTTTGATTCAATTGAAGGACTTGATAACATTAATAAAGTAATTGATATTGATCAATCACCCATTGGAAGAACACCCAGATCAAATCCGGCTACATATACCGGTGTTTTCGACGAAATCAGGAAATTGTATCACCATCTTCCTGAAGCGAAAATCAGAGGCTATAAGCCAGGCAGGTTCTCATTTAATGTTAAAGGAGGAAGGTGTGAAACATGTAAAGGGGCTGGTGTCCGTATTATTGAAATGAATTTCCTACCTGATGTTCAGGTGCATTGCGAAACATGTAACGGCAAACGATACAACAGAGAAACCCTTGAGGTTAGGTATAAAGGCAAATCAATTAATGATGTATTAAATCTAACCATTAACCAGGCTCTTGGTTTTTTTGAAAACATTCCTTCTATCATTCAAAAAATAAAAACCCTGAAAGATGTCGGGCTTGGGTATATTACACTGGGTCAGCCATCAACCACCCTGTCGGGAGGCGAAGCACAACGTGTAAAGCTGGCCACTGAATTATCTAAGAAAGATACGGGAAAAACAATGTATATTCTTGATGAGCCAACTACAGGCCTACACTTTGAAGATGTGAAAGTATTAATGGATGTATTGAACAAGTTGACCAATAAAGGAAACACGGTCGTGATCATTGAGCATAATATGGAAGTTATTAAATTGGCTGACTACATAATTGATCTGGGCCCGGAAGGAGGTGAACGCGGGGGCGAGATAATTGCTGAAGGTTCGCCTGAGGAGATCAGTAAAAACGAAAAAAGTTACACGGCAAAGTACCTTAAAGAAGTACTATCTTTGTAATTATATATTTGTTACTAATCAGTACTTTAGGCACTCATAAAAGTTTAAAGAATGGATAAAGATGAAAAGAAATTAAAAGAGGAGCAGATAATCCGTGCTGCATTCAGCCAAAAAAGCTGGAACGAAATAAAAACACATGATTCCTGGGCTGTTTTCAAGATTATGGCCGAGATGGTTGATGGTTTTGAATCACTGGCCAAAATCGGACCCTGTGTGAGTATTTTTGGTTCAGCAAGGACAAACCCCACGCACAATGATTACAGGTTAACGGAGGAGATAGCTTATCTGCTAACAAAGAGTGGGTTTGGAATTATTACGGGAGGAGGTCCGGGCATAATGGAAGCAGCCAATAAAGGTGCTCATTTTGCAGGAGGCAAATCAGTTGGGCTTAACATCGAATTACCTTTGGAGCAAGTACCAAACCCTTTTATCGACCCGGATAAATTCCTTTCGTTTGACTACTTCTTTATCAGGAAAGTAATGTTTATGAAATATTCCCAGGGTTATATTATCATGCCGGGTGGGTTTGGCACCATTGATGAACTCTTTGAAGCCATAACACTTATCCAAACTCATAAATTGGTCCGCTTTCCTGTTGTAATGGTCGACAGAGACTACTGGCAAGGCCTGATTGATTGGATCAAAGATAAAATGCTTAAGGAAGAAAAGATCCACGAGAAAGACCTGGATATTTTCAAAGTGGTAGATACTGCTGAGGAAGCTGTGAAATATATTGAAGATTTCTACAATAAATATGCATTAAAGCCGAATTTTTAAATTGTTGTCGTTGTTGTTGTATGGACAGGTCGTGACCTGTCCATACAACAACAACGCCCCCCCAATAAAAATCAAAACATTATCCCAATTGATTGGGGTATACAAAACCACAACCAATCCACAAAAAAGGCATGGGGGATTTATTTTTTTAATAACCAAACGGGCTTTGCCCGTCTGACTAATGCTGATTTAAAGTTCATAATAATTAAACATCAGATTAATAATAAACAGAGTTAATGTCTGAAAATTAATATTAAAATTCAGAGTTTAACTCCGAATATTAATAAATTATCTTATATTTGCAATTAAAATTGCATAATGATACCAAGATATTACAAATCACTTGAAAAAATCCTGCCACAAAACAAAGTATTAATTATTTATGGTAGTCGCAGGGTTGGTAAAACAACCTTATTGAATAGTTTGTTAGAAGGCTCCGGATTGAAATATAAAATCGAGTCAGGCGATAACATCAGAACTTCCCAAATCTTGAGTTCTAAGGATTTTAGGTTACTATCCGAGTACGCTGAAGGATACGATCTTATCGCAATCGACGAAGCTCAGGAAATCAAAGGTATAGGAATGGGGTTAAAAATTCTAATTGATAATAATCCGGGTTTGAAGCTTATTGCCACAGGGTCTTCTTCTTTTGATTTGTCTCAAAAAATCGGTGAGCCACTTACAGGCCGCAAAAGAGTTATTCGTTTGTTTCCGTTTTCGCAAGGTGAGTTGTTAGAACATTTTTCTACGTTTGAATTGCGTGAAAAATTACATGATTTTCTCATTTTTGGTGCGTATCCTGAAGTAGTTACAGCTTCTACAAGACAGGAAAAAACAGAAATACTTAATGAGTTGGTTGGATCTTACTTATTAAAAGATATTTTATCACTTGAAAACATTCGTAACCCGCGAGTACTCCTTAATTTGCTTAAGTTGCTTTCTTTTCAAACAGGCAATCTGGTGGCTGTGAATGAACTAGCCAAACAATTGAGTGTTGACGGCAAAACCATAATCCGCTATTTAGATTTGCTGGAAAAAACATTCATTATCTTCAAAATTGGCGCATATAGCAATAACCCCAGAAAAGAAGTAAGCAAGAAAAGTAAGTACTACTTTTTTGATAATGGTATTCGTAATGGTATTATTATGCAGTTTGCGTCGATTGATATGCGTAATGACATCGGGCAATTGTGGGAAAATTTTATGGTATCGGAAATTTATAAGAAAAATTCATATCAGAAGCTTTTTCAGCAGCTATTCTTTTGGCGTAACTATAACCAGCAGGAAATAGATTTGGTTATTGAAAAGGATGGAAGGCTACAAGCTATTGAATTCAAATGGAAAAAAGATACAGGCAAACTACCTCTTGATTTTAAGAGAAAATATGGTGATGTGGAATTTGAAATCATCAATCAATACAACTACATGGATTTTTTGAAACAATAGTTAAGTGCTAAAAGCCCCCCGGTGTAATTGCAACTCGGAAGCAAAGCACTTTACCGGCAACAGTGCAGTAGATGGAGGTCTTTCGTCTCCGCCAGCTGGCGGATCCTCAAGATGACACTTGCAATTCACAAACTTTTTGCCTTATCGTTCAAAAATTTTAATTGAGGATTAGAAGTAGCAATTAAAGCATCTTTCTTTTCCCTTCGCCAACCTTTAATTTGTTTTTCACGTTTTATGGCAAAATCGATATCAGTAAAATACTCATAATAAATAAGGTAATGGCAGTTATATTTTTTAGTAAAACCTTCCACCAAACCATTCTCATGTTCAAACACCCTTCTCTCCAATGAATTAGTAACACCAACATAAAGCACATTTTTGTGCTTGTTAGTCATTATGTAAACGTAATAATTGTGATCGCGAGACATGTAGTAAAAATAATAAAAGTTAATCACTTGCAAGTGTCATCCTGAACGCAGTGAAGGATCTCCTTGCAAGCTCGTACCTGTCATCCCGAAGGGTCCCGCCTAAGGCAGACTTCGCTTCGCTCAACCTTAAACTTTGAACCTTGAACTTTAAACGCTAATGAATCACCACAAACTTCTCCCTACCCACAACCGCTCCCTGGCATCGCAGCACTGCCAGATAGAGACCATTATGATACCCTGAAACATCAATTGTTATGGATTCCTGCCCCTGTGGCATTTCGACCTCTTCCACCTGTTTTCCAAAGATGTCATAAATCTCAATCCATTTCCTCTCTGACCGGCTACCGGCTACTGGCAACCGGCTACTGGCAACTATCAACTGATCAAAGGCCGGGTTCGGAAAAACATGTAAGCTTTCCCTAAGCACCTCCGGCTGCTCATGAATTCCAATCGGCGACGGGGTAACTCCTTTATACAATGCAACTCCACCCCGGTAATTCCCAATGAGCATATCAACATATTGATCGTTGTTGAAGTTCATAACAGCAACACCGGTTCTCCATCCTTCACCTATATATAAAAGATTGGGATCTTCCAGGGTAAAAGTCCCGTCAAGGTTATCATCAATATCTTTGTAATAGAAAATATTTCCAAACTCTGAACCAACAAACAAACGATAATCATCATCTAAATCAAAAAAACAAGGAACACTATACCCGTAATATGATAAATTGATATTCGTTACATCAATTTTTCCCAGGCTGTCTGTAATAAATGTAAAAACCGGATTATTGAGTGTTCCGCTGTTTTCATAATAATTCAGATTTCCAGACTGCTCACCAATCACCAGGTCAAGCAGGCCATCCCTGTTAAGGTCAATTAGTTGAGGTGTACTAAAATAGCCAACATCGATTTCTTGATAGTTTGGCTGGGGTTTGTCAAATTGAGGCACTACACCAGGGCCGGCCAGGTTTTCTAAAAAAAACAATTTCCCATCTTCATTCCCAAGCAACATATCGGGGTCGTCGTCACCATCCAGATCGGAGAAAGCCGGATAGGCCCCGGTTATGTCAAGAGAAGCGATATTAGCAAAATCCTCATCAATCAACCGATAGGCTGGTTCATCTTCAGTTCCCGTATTGGCATAAAATGCCACTTGCGACCGGTATAATAAGTAAAGAAAGCCAAATGAATAATAGGTTGAGTCGAGGTACCCGAAATTACCGATAAAGAGATCCTGTAAACCGTCCAGGTCTATATCATACATAACCGGATATGCACCACCACCCACATCAATCATCTCATCCTGAAATAAATTTTCTTTTTGAAATTCAAAATAAGGGGCATCATCTGTTCCTGTGTTTTTATAGTACCATACGCTGTTCAAATTTTCATTCCTGTCCAGCCCGGGATCAAAAGGAGAAACCAACAAATCTCTTTTTTCATCATTATCAACATCAAGATAACAACAAAGGGGCAACGACATCAGTTCAATTGGCTTTGAATAAGAAGGGTATAATGTATCCTGACTGATCATATGAGCTGAGTCTTTCGTACCCCCATTGATCAATCCTACGATCGTAGCAAAATCAACATCGCCAAGCAGCAAGTCTTTTACTTGATCTCCGTCCAGATCAAGCGCCAACAACGATGACCCTGCATGACGATCACGCTTTGATTCAGTCGAAGTTGGCCCATTATCAAAACCGCATTGAATATCCAATGTTAAAACGTTTGACGTTTCATTCTCTTCAAAATATCCCCAGCACTCATGAGCGAGGATAAAATCAAGGCTGTCGCAAACACCGTATTTCTCCATCGACAGGTTTTTATGATAATTGATGTACTTCCCAAGCGTAAAAAAATTCAGTATGTCCATGTCCCCGTCACCATCAATATCAGAAAAAACAGGGTAATCATCAACCAATGCAAAAAGGTTAACATACCCATTATAATAATATGAATCGATCCGGGGCACTTCTAACTTAAACATAACTGCTGTGTCTGAAACATTTTTATACACCCTGATCCCTCCTGTTGTATAAGTAAAAATATCTTCCAACCCATCGTTATTATAATCCACCAGATTAACCCATTCTTTTAAAGAAGGGAATTTTATCTGGTATTCAGGAGCATATTGGAAATCAATCTCACCAGGTGTTCCATGATTGATAAATGTTAAAACCCTATCCCCGTGACGATCAAAAACAAAAAGGTCATTAACGCCATCAAAATTAAGGTCAATTGCTGAAAACATACAGTTGTTCAATCCACCAACCCAAGGTTGAGGCACCTCACTTCCGGTACTATCATAAACTTTCACAGAAAAATCCTTTTTAAAACCAAAATCGTGATAGGTTTGACCATGTGTTACAATGTTAAAGGATAACAGGAGCGAAATCGCACATAGGATGCTTTTTTTCATAGTTGTAAAATTTAGTTGACAGTTGGCAGTCGGCAGTCAACAATCGAAAATCGAAAACCGACAATTGACAATCGACAATCAATAATGAACTACACAAAGGTAATAAATATCTCCGATATTTTTAAGTTATCACTAATTCCCCGTTTTTTTTTCTAACCTCTTTCATTAATACAACATGCTATTTTTCAATACAATAAATTAAATCTTTTAAAGATAAGTTTTTGATTTTCATTATTCAAAATTCTTTACAATATAAATTGGTTAATTGCAAATGTATTTCTATATTTGCAGGCTCAAAAAAATTAAATTAAATCAATAAAAAATAAACCCCTAAACACATGCAAAACAAAGGAGCGATAAAGGCTTTTGCCATTATTTTAGCATTAGCTTCTATTTTTCAATTATCATTTACTTTCTTTTCAAATAAGGTAGAAAGTAATGCTGGTAAATATGCATCTAATGATCAGGCAATTAACCTGGCCAATCGACTTTCACAAGGTGATCTTGTTAAACAAATTTATTACCTCGATTCGATATCAAAAGCCAGAAAGCAATATTATCTTGATTCGATGTCAGGCGAGGTTATTTTTAACATACTTCTCAAGCAATATACTTTCCAGGATTGCAAGGAAAGAGAGCTCAACCTGGGGCTGGACCTGAAAGGTGGTATGAACGTTATGCTGGAAGTAAATGTTGTTGACATTGTAAAAGCCTTATCCGGAAAAAGTCAGGATCCGACTTTTAAAGCAGCCATGAACATGGCTGTTGCAAAGCAAAGAGAAAGCCAGAGGAATTTCCTTGATCTTTTTGCGGAGTCGTTTGAAGAAATCGATCCCAATGCCAGGCTTGCAGCAATATTTGCTTATGAATTTAAGAATAAAGGTATCAACACCAATTCAACCAACGAGGAGGTCTTGCAGGTTATTCGCGCCGAAACCGAAGGAGCTATCGATCGTTCATACCAGATTATTCGCACCCGTATTGACCGTTTTGGCGTTGCCCAGCCTAATATCCAGCGTTTGGGTACCGGAGGCCGTATATTAGTAGAGCTGCCCGGCATAAAAGACCCTGAACGTGTCAGAAAACTCTTACAAGGAACGGCAAACCTCGAGTTTTGGGAAACCTATAGCTTCACTGAACTGGCACCCTATTTTAGTGATGCCAATCAACGTTTAAAAGATATTTTAAAAGCAGAACTTCAACCAGAGGGCGATGTTGCTGAAACCATACCGGATGAAACAACACCCGACGAAAGCCTTCAAGACGACTCAGAAGAACCTGCTTTAGCAGATGCACTGGAACAAGAAGATGTTACCAGCGACCAAAGTGATCAAGCCGAAGAGGCCTCTCTCGAAGATCTTATTTCTACAGATTCACTTATTACACAGGCCGATCAGGATGAATTAACCAAAGAACAGTGGGAAGAGGAGAATCCATTATTCAGCTATCTCTCTCCGGCTTATTATCAAAAGGATGGTCAGCTTTTCGCTTCGGAAGGTGCTGCTGTTGGCTATGCCGCAATTAAAGATACGGCTTCAGTTAATCGCTTGCTCAAGCTTGTTAAGAATATTTTGCCAAGAGGCCTGAAGTTGGTGTGGACTGCAAAACATGAAAGGTGGCAGGAAGATAATATTTTAACCTTGTATGCCCTGAAAATTACTACGCGCGACGGGGAAGCACCATTGAGTGGTGATGTTATTGTAAATGCATCGCAGGACTATGATCAGAATGGTCAGGTGGAAGTATCGATGACAATGAACGCAGAAGGTGCCAGAATATGGAAACGTCTTACAGGAGATAATGTAGGTCATCAAATTGCCATTGTCCTTGACGATTATGTTCGCTCAGCACCAAATGTGACTGGTGAAATACCTACCGGGCAATCTTCTATTTCAGGTGGGGGTATGACTGTTGAAGAAGCACAGGATATGGCTAATATTCTGAAGGCTGGTAAACTTCCTGCCCGCGCAAGGATAGTTCAGGAAGAAGTTGTAGGCCCATCACTCGGGCATGAAGCTATCAATGCCGGGTTAAGCTCATTCATCCTCGCCTTTATTTTGGTTCTGTTATATATGGTTCTTTACTATAACAGAGCAGGGTTGGTTGCCGATATTGCTTTGATGTCGAATATTTTCTTTTTATTCGGAATTCTGGCATCACTCGGAGCCGTTCTTACATTACCAGGTATCGCAGGTATTGTATTGACGCTGGGAATGGCGGTTGATGCCAATGTGATCATTTATGAACGTATCAAAGAAGAAATACGCTTAGGTAAAGGAGTAAGGCTTGCTATTAGCGATGGTTATAAAAACGCCTATTCTGCTATCATTGACGGCAACGTAACCACATTATTAACCGGTATTGTTCTTTACATATTTGGGTCAGGCCCTGTTCAGGGATTTGCAACTACCCTGATCATCGGTATTATCTCATCTTTGTTCTCAGCGATTTTTATTTCCAGGTTGATCTTTACATGGGCATTGGATAAAAATTATGCTATTACTTTTGGCAATAAACTTACCCGAAATGCTTTCACGGGTATTTCACTCGATTTCATTGGAAAAAGAAAAATTTTTTATGTCCTTTCGGCTGTCGTTGTAATTATTGGTATTGGATCATTATTTACCAGAGGGCTGAACCAGGGTATTGACTTTACGGGAGGAAGAACATATGTTGTCAGATTTGATAATGATGTAAGTACAGATGAAATTCGCTCGTCGTTAAGCGATGCATTTGAAACATCTACTGAAGTTAAAACCTTTGGGCCCAGTAGCCAGGTAAAAATCACGACCAAATATTTAATTGACGACGATTCTCCTTCGGTCGACTCAATAATCGAAAGTAAATTATTCCAGGGAGTGAAAGATTTTTATTTAGAAGAAGTTGATTTCACTACTTTTACAACAGACTCGGAAGATAAACTCATTGGAATATTAAGTTCATCAAAGGTTGGGCCTACCATTGCTGATGATATAAAACGGCGGTCACTGTGGGCTATTCTCATTGCCCTTGTTGTAATATTTATCTATATTGCTTCCCGGTTTAAACGCTGGGAATTTGGGGTAGGAGGTGTTGTAACCCTTATGCACGACGCACTGATTGTTATTTCATTGTATTCCCTGTTTTATGGCATATTGCCGTTCAATCTGGAAGTTGACCAGGCATTTATCGCGGCTATTCTTACGGTGATAGGTTATTCGATAAACGACAGTGTTATCATTTTCGACAGGATACGAGAGTATATTTTCCTTCATCCCAAACGAACACTAAAAGAAAACATGAATGGTGCAATTAATAGTACTTTGGGGCGTACATTTATGACCTCCGGATCTACATTGCTCGTTCTTGTTATTATCTTCATCCTTGGAGGTGAAGTAATCAGAGGCTTTGCTTTTGCATTGATCAGTGGAGTTATTGTTGGAACATATTCCTCTGTGTTTATTTCCACTCCGGTTGCTTATGAACTTGCCCCGGCAAAAACCAAGCAACCAACGAAAGTGACAACCCGTAAAAGGAAATAACAATTTAAGTTAGAAATTTTGAAGCCCCGATTATTCCTAATATCAAATAATTGGGGCTTTTTTACTACATTTGCATTGTGAAGTGCATTTTGTTATGAATTTTAACCAGCTTTTGTTTTTAGATATCAGCGGCGGTGAACTTTTTATCATCCTTATTGTGGTATTCCTTATCTTCGGTCCTAAACAATTGCCCGAAATGGCAAAAAAACTTGGAAAAGTAGTTTACGACCTTAAAAAGGCTTCAGCCGACATTTCACAAGAGATTAAACAAGAGGCAGATCAAATCAAAGCTGAATTTATTAATGCGAAAAACAACATTGAAGAGGAAACAAAAAATTTGAACGAAGATCTAAAAAAAGAATCTGAGAAAATTAAGCAAACATTAAACGATTCAGTAATAGACGCCAAAAAAGATTTAAAAAATTAATGGTTAAAATATTAAACTAAGCTATTTTTACGTTTATCAATGATGAAGATAAAATATTTCGCTATTATCGTTTTGGGATTGTTAATAGGTCTTGCTGCTTCACAGCCTGTTTCCGCTCAGAAAAAAAAGACACAGCTGGCTGATCAGGCCTTTGAGGATAAACAGTATTTTGCAGCTATCGACAAATACAAAAAAGCTTATTCCAAAGCCAAAAAAAACAAAGCGGAAAAAAGCAGGATAGCTTATCAAATTGCCGAATGTTACCGCTTCACCAATGAAACTAAAAGGGCAGAGGCTGCTTATAAAAGGGCCATCAGAATGAAGCACCACCGTAAGGAACCCCTGGCTGTTCTTTATTATGCTGATGCTCTTAAAACAAATGGCAAATACAACCTGGCTATTGAACAATATAATGAATATGCTGAAAGAGTTTCAAATGACCCACGAGGGCCGGAAGGCGCTAACTCCTGCAGGTTAGCCCTTAAATGGAAGGACCTACCATCAAAATATGAAGTTGAGAATATTAAAAAAATCAACTCCAAGGTTGATGATTTCGCTCCTTCTTATGCTGATAAATTTTATAATTCCATCATTTTTACTTCAGCCAGAGAAGGTTCCACAGGGAAAGATACTGACGACTGGACAGGTCAAAATTTCAGTGATCTTTTCTTTGCAAAAATGGATCGAAAAAAAACCTGGAATAACCCGGTTTTACTGGATGAGAGTGAAGTGGTAAATACAGTAGCTAATGAAGGTGTTTCCACGCTTAACAGCACCTTTAGCAAAATGTATTTTACGCGATGTGGAAATGTGAAAGGAGAAAAAAAAGGATGCCAGATCTATACAAGCACCAGAAGAGGCAAATCAATGGGAGCTCCCCAAATGCTCATCCTGGGAAGTGACACAAACGCTACCGTTGGCCATCCTACGCTGAGCAAAGATGAAAAAATGATAATTTTTTCTTCAGATAAAGGAGATGGGTATGGTGGAAAAGACCTTTACATGGCTACCCGAAAAGATAAAGAATCTGACTTCCGGCTGATTCGTAACCTGGGACCTGTAATAAATACGATGGGCGATGAAATGTTTCCTTTTCTCAGGGACGACACGGTGTTGTATTTCGCCTCTGATCGTCTTCCCGGTATGGGAGGGCTTGATATCTTTAAATCAAGCTATGTTGATGAAAAATGGAGCAAGCCAGTAAACCTCAAACCTCCTATCAATTCAAGTAATGATGATTTTGCAATTGTTTTTAAGGCCGGAAAAGAGAGTGGCCTTTTTTCCACGAACCGGAAAGGCGGACGTGGTGGCGACGATATCTGGTCGTTTATTGAACCACCGGTTGAATTTACCCTTTCAGGTGTTGTAAAAGACGATATGACATTGCAATATATCATAGGAGCAGATATTAAACTTATCGGTTCTAACGGGTCGTCGATAACTGCTAAATCAGATCCTAAAGGATATTTTAACTTTGGAAAAACTCAGCTGAAGCCTTTTACTTCTTATGAAATTATCGTTTCAAAGGAAGACTATTTCAATATTACAGGAAGAATTACAACCGTTGATGTTAACGTGAGTATGGATTTCGTTTATGACTTTCTCCTTCAACCCATACCTGATGAAGCTATTGTTTTGCCTGAAATACTTTATGACCTTGACAAATGGAATCTTAAACCCCAATACCAGGACTCACTTCAGGGGCTTATTCAAACCCTGGGTCAAAACCCGACCATTATTGTTGAGCTTGCTTCCCATACCGATACCCGTGCCGATGATAACTATAACGATATCCTTTCTCAAAAAAGAGCGGAATCAGTTATTTATTACCTGATTGACAGAGGAATAGATCCTGACAGGTTAGTTGCTAAAGGGTATGGTGAAAGAATCCCAAGAACAATTAATAAGGATATGACACGCGAGAATTTCACATTAAAAAAAGGGACCATCCTGTCGGAAAACTATATTGCTTCATTGCCTAACGACAATATGAAAGAAGCTGCTCACCAACTTAATCGTAGAACCGACTTCAGGGTGATAAGCCGTGATTTTGTGCCTAAAGCAACTATTGAAGAAATTGCTTCGGAAGCGGAAATCGACATAATAATTAACCCGGAAAAAAATGCAATACCTTTCACCCAGGGTAAAGGAGAAGCTGTCATGTCAACATGTATTATTAATGGATACAATATGGAATTCACTTATGTTAAACGCGTTCGTGGTTTCAATATTTCCATTGATGAAGCCCTCAGGCTTTTAAAAGAGGGAGCAATCAGTAAAAACGATTTTGAAGGCGATATTAATAAAGTACTGGCAGAAGGAACAATCTCAGACAGGGCAGTTTTTTATTTAAATGAAGTTAGGATTGGAGATAATGTAGTAAATGATATTTCGGCTACTGTAATTCATGATATGGAAGAACAGGTAATGTTTGGTGAAGCCACGTTGAAGATGTTTGGTAAGTTCACCATTGATTATGATAAAAAGGAAATTGTTTTTGAGTAGCGAATAAAGATGAACGACGAATTAAAGTATAACCTCCGGGGTGTTTCCGCTGCCAAAGAAGACATTCATAAAGCCATTCAACATATCGACAAAGGGCTGTTCCCCAATGCTTTTTGCAAAATTATTCCTGATATTCTTGGTCATGATGAAGATTGGTGTAACATCATGCATGCGGATGGGGCCGGAACCAAATCATCCCTGGCTTATATTTTATGGAGAGAAACAGGTGACCTGTCCGTATGGAAAGGCATAGCACAGGATGCTATCGTTATGAATCTTGATGATTTGCTCTGTGTTGGGTGTTATGATAATATCTTGTTATCATCCACCATTGGAAGAAATAAAATGCTGATCCCGGGTGAAGTTGTTTCAGCCATTATTAATGGAACGGAAGAATTTCTGGAGAAGATGAGGTCGATGGGTATTGGGGTCCATTCCACAGGTGGTGAAACAGCCGATGTAGGCGATCTGGTAAGGACAATAATAGTTGACTCAACGGTAACTGCCAGAATGAAAAGGTCAGAGGTCATCAAAAATGAACAGATACAGGCGGGAGATGTAATTGTTGGGCTGGCTTCATTCGGGCAGGC
>JAGLWB010000414.1 GCA_023133655.1 Bacteroidales bacterium | reverse complement strand
GCCTATGGCTTTTACTGAGCAGGGTGTAGCCATGCTGTCAAGCATATTAAAAAGCAAAGTGGCCATTAAAATAAATATCAGTATCATCCGCGTTTTTACGAAGATGCGTGAATTGTTTTATACACATAAAAAGACCCTAAAAAAGCTGAAGGAACTTCAGCTGAAAGACATCGAACAGGATGAACAAATACAAATAATTTTTGAAGTATTAAGAAAACTTGAACATGCGAAGCAGGAAGAGTTCGATTTTAAGAACAGGCGGCGCATTGGATTTAAGAGGCAGGATTAACAGCCTCCTTCCGGGCTTGATCCGGGATATCTTTCCAAAAAAATATATTTTGTGACCCTTGTAAAAAAATTTTATTCGTTTTTATCAAGTCTCAGTGATTTATCACTCAAAAGCCCCTTCTCCTTGAGGAGAAGAGGCAGGAGATGAGGTGAAAAATATGAAAAATAACCAATAACAAATAACAAATTAGCAAGTCTTCTCTGATATCTGATAAATGATGTCTTTGTTCTTTGCTCTTTGTTCTATTGTCTCTCCCTAAAAATGAACAGGATAAGTGAACTTCAAATAAACAACCTGCCCTTCGTATCCAATATTTTGTGGGTATTCTAAAAACTCGTCCCTGGTATAGATCAGGTAAATAGCACCAAAAGGTGGCTTGAAGCGCCATCCGAAGAGGCCGTAAAAATACAATCGCTCAATGGAAGTATTGTTCTGGGCAAAGACCTTGAACCATAAATCGTTGGTTATATTATACTGCAGCGACAAAATGTTGATGAATGCACTCGAATTGGTTGTATCCGGATCGTAATGTAGCCAATTGCCTGAATATTCCACTGCCAGTTTGTTGCTCAGTTTGAATTGTCCTCCCCCCTTAAGCAGATCGAAATTCCGGTCGAAATTTCTTCCCCATAAATAATTGAGCCGTGCATTGCTCCACTCATCCGTATTGTATCCTAATTCAATGCCGTATTTATGATTGTAGTACTTCTTCTCAAATAACTTGAATTCATTGTTATAATATAACTCAATGCTCATCCTGTTCTGAAAAT
>JAGLWB010000413.1 GCA_023133655.1 Bacteroidales bacterium | reverse complement strand
AGTATTAAGATCACAGGTAATAATGTCAGTGCACCAAGACTTGATCCGATCATACTTATCGCTATCAGTAGTCCGAAATATTGCAACTGCACCATTTCGGAGAACAATAATACCAAAAATCCTGCCGAAACCGATGCGACATTTATTACAATAGCTTTTCCGCTGATCAATATCGTAACATTCAGGGCCCTGTTCAGATCATCTCCTTTTTTGATTGAATGATTAAAATGGGAGATTACGTGGATCGAGTAGTCTATTCCGATCCCCAGCGCCACACTGGCAACCAGCACAGTTGCCATGTTCAGTGGGATGCCTGTAAATCCCATGATGCCAAACAGGATGATGATGGTAGCAATGATGGGTAACGCAGCATAGATCCCGCTGGCAATGGACCGTAGAATCAAACCCACAATCAGGACCATCACAATAATGGCAATGGTAATACTGCCGATTTGACTCCTTATCAGGCTGATGTCCATGGTTATATCCACATAGGGCATCCCGGTGATGGAGATCTCACAATCATCTGTTGAGTGCTTTTTGATGAATTGGTCCATATACCTGGCAAATTCCTTTTTTGACCGGGTATCCTGAGAGATGAACTTCGAAATGATGATCCCTTCGTCCAGGTCGTCCGATACAAACCGCTGCAGCATTTCGTTTCCATCGATCAAAAACCACAGTTGTTCGATTTTATCCCTTTCATCGGGGACTCTTTTCCCCTCACCCATGGCATCATTCAATTCGGAGATTAGATCTGCCACAGATTGGGTGGTAAGGATATCATCACTCTCTTTCATGTATTCGGCAGTTTTTTGTATCATCTTTAAAACCTCAGGGCTTTGCATATCACCTTTAAAAAGTACATAAACCGGCTTGGTCCCACCGAATTTTTTTTCCATGAGGTTCTCAGCTACCCTGATTGGATTCTCTTTTTTGAAAAATTTCTTGATGTCTACATTTCTTTGTATAAGGAATATACCTCCAATACTGATCAGGATAAGAATAGTCCAGGTAACAGTGGTATATTTGGGATGTTTAAACAACAGGTTTACAAGCGGCTGCAGAAAATAGTCAGAAATCAAAGATCTCTGTTCCTTTCCGGTTCTCAGTTTCCTCCTTTTACCGGACTGTGGTAAGTTTGCGATCACTGCAGGTGCAAAAAACAGAGAGAGCAGGGCCGTAATAAATGTACCTATAGCGGTAAAGATCCCGAAATCCCTGATCATGGTCAGATAGGATCCAAAAATGAATGACATAAAACCGATGGCAGTGGTAATCGCAGCCAGTGTCACCGGGATAAAGAGATACCTGAGTGCCATAATGACCCCTTTTTTCGGATCCACTTCCTGAATCCCGGAGATCCTGTTCAACACATGGATCATATACGCACTCCCGACGGCCACCAGTATGATCGGGATGTTGTTGGTTACCATGGTCATCTCCGAACCGGTCACCACCATCAGCCCTATTGTCCAGGTAATAGCCATGGCAGGTATCAACAGGGGCATTATGACACCACGCTTGGTGCGAAAGCCCAGGAAAAGGATCAAGGCGATCAATACGAATGTGATAGGGATCAACCGGATCAGGTCATCCCGGATCAGGTCTGAAATGGATGAAACTAACATGGGTGATCCGGCATAATACAACTTTTCGGGAAAATTCAGTGCTTCCGTTTTCTCTTTTATTGTTCTTGCAACAGTCTGTATATGTGCATCATCATATAATGTAAAAATAATCAGTGTGGCCGTTCCATCTTCCGAAACGATTGAACCTTTGTAAAGATCTTTTGAAAAAACCCTTTCCCTGAGTGTTTCAAGTTCTTCAGGCGTATCAGGAAGGTCATATTCATCGATTAGTTTACCCACTTCAATCCCATCGTCTCCTCCTCTGATGTCAATAATATCAGTCAGACTTGTTACAGAAGATATCCCTTCAATCTCCCTGAGTGTATCTGTTATCTGCAGGATATGCTCCAGTACCTCCGTTTTAAAAAGATCATCGGTTTCCAGGATGATCATACCCATCTTGTTACCGCCAAACTTTTCTCCAATGCTTTTGATCATAACTGCATCCGGGTCCGTATCCGGAAGGGAATTGATAATATCAGAATTGATTTTTATATCTTTAATCTGGAAACCCAGAAAAGCGGTAATAATTATTACTACACTGATAATGATCCAACGGTATTTTACGATAGCTTCCACTGACCTTTTTTCATAAATTTAATTTATCAACACCCCCCATTATATCAAAGGTACAAATGTACGGATAGATTTTCAAAAGGAATTAGGAGATTGTCGATTGTCAATTGTCGATTTTCGATGTGGATGTTCGATTTTCGATTGTCGATGTTGTGAGAAGAAGTATTTTGTTCACAAATCCTGCCTGGTATTAATTCCCCCGAGGCTTTCCTCGGAAAAAGGGTCCAGGGCTTGTCTTGGGTTTAACATAATTTATTTATTAAACCCGGAGGGTTTGTATGTTTATAGACAATACGATGTTAAAGGTTGTATACGACCCCGGCCGGGGTCGTATTTTTTCCGTCATTGTATTTTCTATAAACATTTGATGCCTCCGGCATCTGGTTTTGTTATACATTTACATTTCGTTTAACCCTCATCAATAAATTTTATGATAAAAAAAGCAATTTTCCCCGTACTTCTTTTAGCAATTTTGTCATTTTCATGCAAAAAAGAAAAGGATACTCCCGATGAGAAAGAAATTCTCTACCAAACACTCATGTATGTTTGTGATTCCATGATCAACAATACCAATGTTCCCGGATTGGTTGCCGGAGTATGGGTGCCTGACAAGAATATAGAATTTGTTTATACTGCGGGCATTGCTAGCGTTGAAACCGGTCAGTCTATGGAAAATAATTTTCATTTTAGAATTGGCAGCAATACTAAAACTGTGACCATAACCCGTTTTTTACAATTAGTCGACTCAGGATATGTTTCATTACAGGATACGCTGAATGAATTTTTTCCGGATTTTCCCAAAAGTGAGAAGATCACTTTGGAGATGTTAACGGATATGACTTCCGGAATAACCAGTTATACGCAGATTGATGCCTTTCAGTTAGAAATGTATCAGGATCCCGGCCGGATCTGGACCAAAGATGAACTTATTGATTTCTCAAGAGATGAACCTTTTCATTTTGAGCCAGGGGAAGGAATTGATTACTGTAACACAAATACTCAGTTGATAGGGCGGATAATAGAAATGATAACAAACGATGATCTGGCGAATCAAATTCAAAAGCATATTATTGAACCCCTCGGACTTACCAATACATATTACCTGTCATCAGGAAAAGAAATGCCAGATGATCATCCAAAAGGTTATTATGCAGGTTCTTATGAGGAAGGATATCCTGAATATTCAGAATATTATGATATTTCATGGGCACAAGCGGCCGGAAGTATGATTTCAACTATTTATGATATAAAAGAATATGTAGAAGCGTTGAATAGTGGTTTTTTCTTATCAGATAGTTTACAACAGCTCCGGATGGCAAAAAAAATCCTTTTCAGGGAACCTGATGTCTATTACAGTATTGGGGCTGCATGGTTTGGTGATTATTACGGACATGATGGCGGACTGCCCGGCTTTACTTCTACGATGGTTCACTCAAATGATAAAAACTGCACTATTATAGTTTGGTTTAATTGTAACCTGGATAATGACGATACACATACTGACCATATTTTTAACAGGTTTGATTCAATTATTTTTGATTAGGCGCTACCTGGGCATTCAGATAATGGCTAACATTCCTCCGAACCTTTAAACAAATGATTCCTCCGGCATCTGGTTTTTTTGTATATGTAAAACAAATCGCATATTTCTTGTTGCTTTACATACACGAAAAATATAAAAAAGTACATAAAATGCGATGGATATATTAAAATCATCAGACCTTTTATCGGAAATGATTTGATCAAAGTACTTACCGGACAGAGAAGAGTTGGTAAAAGCTATCTTTTGTTGCAGATAATGGATGAAATTTAGGGATCGTATGAAGGGATAGAGCATATTCACATCAGGGAGTTTCTTTTAAATCAAATCAAATAATTTTTTAACCAACCCGGATAGTTTTACTTAAAAAGTAAAGGAATGGTTGCCCCCAGTTTAATCTGTTTTCATATTGTGCCAGTTCTTTTCCTACAATATCCCGAACAGTGATTTTAATGTTTTCTTTTTCGGGTAAATACAAAATAATTTCTGTTTTTCCTTTAAAAGGATTTGGATAATTCTGTTAAATGGAGAAACTGTTTTCCCCAATGGCTTTGTTATCACCGATACCTGGAATATAATCCAACTCCAGTACAGTATCGGGTGCATAAAGTGTTGTATCTACTCCCTGGGTGAGGTTTTCAATTAAGATGCTATCCAATGGAACGTATTGCCCGTTGTTCTCCGCTGTAAAGGATATTTCCATTGCGGGTTTTTGGCCAAAGGCACTTATTACAAGTCCAAGTGCCAGTACTGAAAGAAAGATTTTTGTTTTCATAGGATCTGGCGTTTAGGATGCATAGTTAATCTGGCTCCAAAAATATTAATTTTTTAATTCATTCGTTAAAGCGGATTCAATATAAACTCAACAGGCACGGAAATACCGTGCCTGCATTTTTTTATGCTCTTAAAGAAAATAAAACTTCTTTTTTCTTTGAAACTACAACAAAGAAAAAAGAAGCAAAAAAGAAATTGAAAGACAAGCCATATACAATGTTACCCAACGTAATTATTCATCATTGTTTTTCTGCCTGAAAAACTTCGATGGGTCTCCGCCCCATACCCCAAATAGTCAAATAATCAAATTGTCAAATAGTCTAATAATCCCGTACACAGCGCACTGAGTAACCGTAGTAACTGGCGTAGTCGCTGTACCACCGCACTGCTTGCGGATCGTTGTAATAGAGGCTGTGGACCCAAGCGTTGCTGCTACTGCTGCCCTCCGTAGAGGTCCACCAGTTACCGGCGTAGCCAACATCGTTGAAGGCGCCATTGCTCCAGCGGACGCCACCCGGCAGACCAGAAAAACCAAACAGGTCGGTTCCATTGCCTCCACCATACCATCCGTTGGTTGTTTTCAGGTTCGTGCCTGCATCAAAACCCATGTATCCCCAGTTATCCCAAGTTTGGTCTCCAATGCCATACTGGCTGTCCACCGCCCCTTCCAATACTTTCCAATCTTCATCCGTGGGAATGTGCCAGCCCTGTGGGCAGATGCCCTGTACGCCCTGTTGGGTTGTGTATTGCATCATCTCCCACCACTGGTAAAGACCGCCGTATTTGGTGCAACTGTCGGGTTCGTTATTGTAACAGTATTTTTCCATAATGCCGTTATCGTTCATTTCCTGGTATCCTTGGATCATCGTTCCCACATTCAGATTCTCCTTCAGCCAGCACTGGCTGAATATCTGGATGGTGTTATAAACCTGTCCCTCATATTCCACCGTGGGCGTTCCCAGGCATGGGATGTTGGTAGCGAACTGGAAGGTATAGGTTGCGCTGGTTTCAGGGACATCCAGCATGCCGGATTGGAGGGAATTTGCGTAACCAATGCAAAGTAGCTCATCACCTAAATTGAATGAGAAGCTTTGAATATCTTCTGTTGCCTTAAGTTGTGGGGATGAAGCTTCACTTCCAATGTATTCGAGTGAACTAACCCCGTAAGAGTTGGAGGCAGCTTGCAGGATTTTGATACTGCTGCTGTTTCCTCTCCATTGTGCGGTGAAGAAAAACAGACTGCCACTACCTGGTGCAAAGTTGAAGGAATGAATCCCTTTATCCAGCTCCCTGTCAGATTTGAGTATCATCCGTCCTAACATATCCGTGATGATGATACCCACTTCGTCCTTTTCAGGCACAAACATTGATATGGTGGTTTGGTCTGTAACCGGGTTGGGATAGTTTTGGAAGAGCTTGAAGGTTCCGATATTATTGTTGATTTCGGGTACTCCCACCTGGTAATCAAGTACCAACACCGTATCGGGCCAATAAAGCACCGTATCGCCCCCCTGGGTGCGGTTCATTACTTTAATGCTGCCTAATTGGACATAAGCTGCACTGTCAATAGCGGTGAAGGTCAGCTCAAGGGTTGGTTTCTGCCCAAAAGCGCTTATAACCAGAAATAACGCTGTTACTGTAAGAAAGATTTTTGTTTTCATAGGACAGACTTTTAGAATGTATGGTTAATCGAGCTCTAAAGATAATAATTTTTTAATTCATTCGCTAAAGCGGATTCAACATAAACTCAACAGGCACGGTTTCATCGTGCCTGTTTTTTTATGACCGTAACAAAAACCCCCATTTGCTTATTGCCTAAAATAAGAAGGACAAAAAAAACGCCCTACAATCCTCTATTCTATTAACTCAAATATTCAGCAAAGGTATTTACGCAAAATAAAACAGTAAAGTACGACCTCCTGATGGAACTGTCGCCCTCCGGGTTCTTTCATTTGTCCCGAATGACCCTAATACTTGACTTAATCTGTTTCTGCTCAATAGTTCTTGGCTAAAATTTATTTTAATAGGCGCGCCAGATGCCGAAATAAGTCCCCAGGGCAGGGCGGGCAGATGAATTAGACGATTGTCAATTGTCGATTGTCGATTTTCGATGTGGGGAGAAAATTTTACGATTGGAGTGGATACGTTTTGATAGTTTTCGGATTAATAGAAAATTATGAGAGATATGAGGAAAGAAATAGAAAGAAGATTAAGCAGCCTATCTGTAAAAATAATAAAACTTAGCCGTGATTATGAGGACAGTTATATTTCTGAGCACTTAAAGAACCAGATTACGAGGTCTGCAACAAGTGCAGCTCTCAATTATGGAGAAGCACAGGGGGCAGAGTCGAAGAAGGATTTTATTCACAAATCCAGCTTGGTATTAAAGGAACTTAGAGAAACAGGAATCAACTTAGCAATTATCTCAGATTCAGGGATCGTTAAACAATCAAAAGAACTAGATGAAATAAAAGATGAGTGTAATCAATTAACAGCAATCTTTCATAAAACCGTAATTACGGCCAAATCAAAGAAGAATTAGGCGATTGTCAATTTTCAATTGTCGATGTTCGATGTGGATTTTCGATGTGGATTTTCAATTGTCGATCTAGGGAAAATGAGTAGATGAAAATCAACGCAGTTAAATGGCGGCCTGCCTGCCAGGATGAGAGTGGACAGCTGGTAGTTATATTTCATAAAACTTTTATATCAGCTAAATCCCGCAAATACATCGAACATCCACATCGAAAATCACAAATCAATTTTCGAACATCCTATCGAAAATCGACAATTGAAAATTGACAATCGACAATAAAAAAAGCCGCCGCATCGACCGGCAACTTTTTTTTGTGGGCCCTCCTGATCAACGTTATCCGCGTCATCCGCGTCATCCGTGTTCTATAAAAATTTATTTTAACACCCGCAACGCCTTTTCAATCTGAGAAGCTCCTCTGATAAATGAATCATTTTTTGAGCAGGCGTATTCGCTGGTTTTATAAGCATAGGTCCAGCCCCAGGTGCCTGTATCAAAGATCGGGTAATCGATTGGGACCTCTGCTATAATAAAATTTTTGGTAATATCGCCAAGTTCAAGCATTCCGCCATTCCCCGGGTTGATCCCTATCATCACTCCTCCGGGTACAACACCATCCCTGCCGCCTTCAGTGAAGCTGTATCGATGATGATAGCATCCGGGCCCCTTACCGACACTGGCCATCATCGAAACGTCGGCAGGATTGAAGCCAAGTATCCATTGAATTTGATGTTCCGCAGCTTCCAGGTATTTTGGCTCTTCCAATAAAATGGCAGCGGTGGCTAATGCCCAGGCAACATCTCCCAGTTTCCTGTTGTTGGTATGGGGTACTATATTTCTGACGCTTCCGTCTTTTGCTGTTCCGCCAATTTGCCCAAAAGGAGAGAGGTTTGCATATTGCATAGAAAAATCTGCCCAACGTTTAAATGCTTCTTTTATTTCGGATGCTGATTCGCTATCAGGGTTTTGCTTTATAAATTCATACAATGCAGGCAAGTGCATTCCCACTCTGATCGACCTGGAAGTTTTGGTATTATCTGTAAAAAACTGTCCCTCCTCATCCTGAAGTCCGAGAATATTTTTAACTCTTTGCCAGGCATCCTTCATGTATATTTCGTCATGATAAACCCGGTAAAGTTCCAGATCGATAAGTAAAAGTCCTGATTCAATATAATACAGGTTTGATGTTTCTATTTTGCGGCCCCTGTCATAAACATCTTTGGCAATAGCAAGGCATTTTTCCGCAAGTTTTTTATCATAGGGCAAAAGCAGTTGTCCGGCTCTTGCCAAAACAGCACCGGGCAAGCATATTGCAGCACCCTTTATTATGCCATAATTATTTTCGATACACTCTTGTTCCGAAACTATCCGGGGCGGTTCATTTTCCGGAGCGCCAATCCACATACAGACATTTTCAAAGTTAGGGGTAAAACCCGGATGGAACTCGCCATCCCAGTAGGTTTTGCAGAAGTATTCAGCCTCCCAGGCGATTTCATTAATATACCTTGGCATTCCTTCAAGAGTATCTTTAAGTTCTGTACCAAAATCATTCTGAAATGTTGTAAGTCCGAACAATCCCATGCTTCCGCCCCACATCCATTTGCCATAATCGCCCGCATCATGCCAGCCACCCGTAACATCTACTTTTGTGCCGTCTGTTTTGATTATGGCGTCTTCGGTATGACATGCCTTATGAAAACCGGGAACTTCAGTACCGCAGCGTTGGTAGAAATACCATTTGGCAGCCTTTGTTGCAACGTCGAGATAAAGATCTTTCTTTATCGGAAAAACATAGGAGTCGGAAATTTCCCTGGTTTCATTAACTTTAAGTCTAATAAAGTAGAGGCCTTCCTGTTTGAAATCCGAGAAATCGGCAATGCAGTTGTTTCCGCCCCAGATATGATTTCTTGTTTCAGTCAAATCGCCCGAATATACGACAGGTTGCGGGTCAGGATGCTGCACATTGTTCAAAGCATCAATCAACTCAAACTTGCCGGTGAGCTTTGTATCATTTGCCCAGATTACGGCTCTTTTAACTCCATCTGTAGCATATCCGCCATGCGAAATTATCGGGCGTAATGTGGGCTGGGCAATTATCTGATTTGCAGCTAAAGGCGACCAGCTGTCAGTTTGTTGCCGTATCCTTCTGATTGTCCTGGCTTGTTTAATTTTTTCTTCGGCTGTTAATGTCCCAAGATTTTTTAATTTCCTGGAGGCAACAGTGAATTCGATGTATTTTAAATTATTATCAACGCTTACTTCATTAAATATCACCCGTTCGTTTTCGAATTTATAATCAATATTTTTCTTTTCACCGGTTTTAGTATCATTCAGAACCGGCAAGCCCACAACGAAGAAATATACAGGATCAAAACTAAGCTTGCACTCTGCCTTATTAATATCCGGATTTTCAGACAGTAAAAAAGCCAGCCGGACTTTATCGCCATTTTGATAAATAGATGCCTGAACCGGTTTTATTTCCGGTTCTGAGAAAACAGGCAGGTCATTTCGCAGGAGCCAGTCGTTGCTGAAATCACTCTGAGCTTTGCTTGTCAGGGTAAAGAATAGTATTCCTGTTGCAAAGACTAAAACGAATTTAAGATTTTTCTTCATTTCAAAATTTATTTTTAATATGAGTTTTATTCCGGGGGGTACAACATTCTGTAAAATTACATATTTTGCATGTAATACTACATATTTGGTAAATCATACAGACATTTGCTGGGTTTTTTAAAAATATGAGTATTATTCGGATTATATTTTTCTTGCATATTACGCGTATTATTCATATACTTGCTGCTTAATAATATGTTGTGCATCATAATAGGAAAGATCAGAAACAATGTCGAACAACGGTCTTGAATATTCTGAGTTCATCTCGATAGAGAAAAAAGCACTTGCCGGACGACTAAGTGCGGTCAGAGCCGTCCTCAGACATGCAGGAGAAAAGGGTCGCGCTCTTGAACATGAAGTTGCATCATTGCTCCGTGCCTTCCTTCCCAACGAATATGGCATATCTACGGGATTTATTGCATATCATACGCATAAAGGTCCAAAATTGTCATCACAACTCGATATTATTATTTATGATGCATTGAGGGGAAGCCCCCTTGTGAATTTCGAGACCTGTGCCATTTTCCCAATTGAGTTTGTCTTTGGTTACATAGAGGTCAAGGCTGTTTTAACAAGCTCGCCGGACACTGCAAAGAAATACGCCGAGAATTCAATTGAGAAATGCATACAAAAAAACAAGGAGTTGAGAAGTATTAGGAAACGAAAGTTTTGGATTCCAATTCCTAGAAGCCAAACGGCCGTACAGTTAATAGAAAGGGATTGGCTGCCAATTCGTTCTTACATCTTTGCATACAACGGAGAAGGAAAAATAACTAAAGACCCTCAAGCTATGGCGACGAGGATGGCAAATTTTATGAAGCTAACGGGTCAACCAGTTCATCTTCACGGTGTGCTCCTCACAGACGGAACTTACTTTGAGACTGTTCCTGTTGATTCCCCAAAAGCTAATTCTAATGATTATTTCCACGTACGATATGCGACCGAAAACACGCTCGGCATGTTTAAGGCATCTCTCATAAGTGCTTTGGTCAGATTTGATCGGATTCCTGAGAACTGGGTTCCTGCCGTAGACCAATATCAAGCACATGTATGTCAGTGGCAAAAGGTGTCACCTCAGTGAACTTAGCACAGCCATGACATGATGGATGCCCAACCAGTCACTCCACCTGACAGCGATTTCGCTGTGCTCAATCGTAGTAGGTGAGTTCAATGTTATGCTACATTTTGCCACAATCTGCGAATATTTTTTTATTTGTCTTAAGAATAATATGTTGTATATTTGTCGTAATGCCGATATTGGCAGTAGAATATATGTTATGTGTCAAATGAGGAGAGAGAATGATTCCAAAATATGAAGAAATAATGCTACCGTTCCTCAAGTATCTCGCAGACGGTAAAGAACATGGGCTGAGTGAAACTCATGATGCCTTAGCAGAACAATTCAAATTGACTGACGAAGAACTAAGAGAGCTTTTGCCAAGTGGTCGACAACCTGTTTTTCGAAACAGAGTGGGTTGGGCAAGAACTTATTTAAAAAAGGCAGGGCTTCTAACTTCCCCTAAAAGAGCCCATTTTAAAATTAGCGACAAAGGGCTATCACTTCTAAAAGAAAATCCAACTGAAATAACTTCAAAATTCCTAACACGATATGTCGATTTTTTAGAGTTCCAGTCGATAAAGAAAGATAAAAAGGACTCTGGGCATTCATCTCAATCCCATCTTGTCAATAATGCTGACCAAACACCAGAAGAATCCCTTGAGTACGCTTATCAAAAACTTCATTCCGAATTATCTAAAGAGTTACTTGATATTGTAAAATCATGCTCCTCCGGGTTTTTTGAAAATCTTGTTATAGATTTGCTTATTACAATGGGCTACGGAGGTTCAAGAAAAGAAGCAGGACAAGCAATGGGGAAATCTGGTGACGGAGGAATCGACGGGATAATCAATGAAGATAAGCTTGGACTTGATGTAATATATCTTCAAGCAAAGAGGTGGGATAACGCTGTTCCGGTAAAAGAAATCCGTGATTTTACAGGGGCACTTGCATCTAAGAAGGCGAAAAAAGGGATATTCATTACAACTTCGAGTTTTCCAAAAAGTGTTTACGAGTTTGTCGGACAAGTAGAATACAAAATTATTCTGATTGACGGAGAACGTCTTTCAGATTTGATGATAGAACACAGTATTGGTTTATCGACGGTAAACACTTATCATGTTAAGACTATTGACTTTGACTATTTTGAAGAAAATTAATAAAACACATAACAATTTATTCCAGCGGACGGTGTAACCACCGCCGCTGAATTTAGCCGTTAGCACCCAAAAAAATAAGCGACATTACATAGTAATATGGTAAACAGAAATATATATGGCTAAGTGTCCAATTTGTAATTCAAGAAAAGGGAAAAGGCATTGTTTGATTGCTGATAGTCCTGTATGTAGCTTATGTTGTGGAAGCACAAGAAATCCGGACTTATGTTTAGAATGTCAGTACTACCAGAAACCTAAAAGGAGATATAATGATGTTCCCGCATATGCCATTTCTGAAATGGACAGAAACATGGATCTTGAATCTTATGGGAATGCAATTGAGGGAGCTTTATGTTCGTACGATACAGAAAATGGAAATAATCTAAAGGACAGTGATGCAATAAGAATTATTGAGTTACTCATTGATACCCATTATTTTAGAGATCAGCAAGTAGATACAGATATTCAGCTAATTGCAAATGGAGTGAATTACGTCAAAGAAGCTATAAGAAAAGATTTGCATGATGTTAGCAATGAAGTAATCGTGAAAATTTTAGGAGTTATTCGATTTGTTGCAAAAAGAAGAACAAAAATGGGGAAAGAATATATGAATATAATTCATCAATATGTTGGGCAACGAATTGATACTGGTATCCGTATATTACGTCAGTGAATAGTGCTAACAATTGCATGCAGTAGACAGACAAAAGTGACGCTGATTCAAACGTTATACCATATAAATTTGAGCAAGCAAAAATGTAATGAACATACTAATCGGAAGTTTTGAAGAAAGATTAAGAAAGAGTATATCTTTCGCGTGGGGTATTTTTTCTGAAAAAGTAGGCTCAGGTTTGATCCTTATAAATAAGGAAGCATCAATGCAATTGCAATACTCATATATTTTGCAGCAAGTAATACCCCTTATTTGTTTCAGCGATCAAGAAAGCGCAAGGATTGAGCTGGAAACTGGAGTAAAAGTTGAAGGTAAGTATAGGGAAATAGACCTTGTGTTGATTGGTTCGAATGGTGGTAACGATTATAATGTTGCTGTTGAGATGAAGTGCTATAGAGAATACGCTGCGTCAGGAGGAAAGCGAGGGGCTACTGATATTTTTATGAAAGATGTCTATGAAGATCTTCACTTATTAGAGAGCTATTGCAAACATGCAGGTTTTCACAAAGGCGTGGCATTGGTTATGAATGACCTAGAACGGTTAGTAAACCCTAAAAAGAAAGAAGCAAAATGCTGGGATTATGATATCTCTAACAGCACTAAAGTTAGCAATCGTCACTTAACTACCCCTATTGGTGGAAAGTCTGTTGACCTCAAAGTGGCAAAATCATACGAATTTAAGTGGGTTAAAAATGGTAGCTTCTGGTTTCTGGAAAATGAAGGGGTATAACAAGTTGCTGCACTCGGAAAAATTACTCGCTGCACTCCCAATTTTCCGGTGAGCATTGCATTAGACAGCAACTTTGTTGTTTCGTAGATAAGTTAATGAATATTTTAATTTGGTTTAAAAGACAAGATGTTTATTTTTTTAACAAAAATGGAGGTTGTTATGTTATTAAATGAACTATTATCCCAAAAGAGAATTGTTCTAATTGTGATTTTATGCCTGTTTGTTTCAATACTGTTTTCCCAGACCAGATATTGGAGTCAATTGTATCCGGTTATTAACCGACCTGTGGCTGATATGAAATTTTCAGCAATACCAGGAATATCTGAATGGGGATTACTGTTTGCTTTACCTGGAAATAATGGTGGATTAGCCTATTTCACCAATCAGGACTCTTTAAACATTTTTAATGTTGCTTCTAATCTTGGAGCTGTCTCACTTGTTCCTGATAGGCAAAATAATCGAATTTTTTGTGCATTTGGTTGCGGAAGTAATAGTGATGGATTATATGAATTTGATGTGGCAACACAAGAATTTGAATTGATAGGTTGGTACTTCTATCCTCATTTTGTGAAAAAGCTATCTTCTGGTTTTTATTATGGTTATGGCTATACAATAGAGGGAGGACTTCTCTATTCGTCAAATGGTGATGAATGGACAACGATAGATTTCTTTAATTCTATGCAAGTTACAGATGTTGAAGAAAATGGAGAGGGAACACTTTTTGTATCTGCAGGAAATGATATCTATATTGAAAACGATGGAACTTTCAACGCATTTAATATCGGTCTTATTATTAATGACATCTATGTTCGTAACTATCCTAATAATGATGAAGTATATCTTGCCTGTGGTGATGGAGGATATGTTAATTTGGTATATAGAGTAGAATATGAAAACGGTGAAA
>JAGLWB010000412.1 GCA_023133655.1 Bacteroidales bacterium | reverse complement strand
TAGAGCCGAAACAATAATAGCCACCATCAGGAGCATTGATGATTGACCAACCCCAATCGTGGCTGGCTCCACCGTATGTTTTTTGCCAGACCACCCCTCCTGTTTCATTTAGCTTGACAAGCAACATGTCAGCGTCAGGTCTTTTAAAAGCGGTAAGTTCAACGTTATAAAATCCAGCCATAGCGCCAACCACCAGGAAATGACCATCTTCGGCAGGGATTATTGAATAACCGTAATCAATATATTCGGTTCCAAAGCTGGACGACCAAAGTTCATTGCCATGAAAGTCAGTTTTAAAAACATACATATCTCCTTTAGGATCAACGCTTTTGGAATGACCGGCAACAACAAAACCATCTTGCAGCACTTTAACACAAAATCCCTGATCCCGGTGATTACCACCATAATTTTTCAACCATGCCTCATTTCCATATTGATCTGTTTTCAAAAGAATAACATCTTCGCGGCCCAAACCCCACCCCCATCTATAACCTGTTATTATATAACCGTTGTCAGAGGTTTGCTCCACCCACATTCCGTGATCCTGGTATATTATACCGTAGGTCCCCGACCACTCAACAAAGCCAAAGGCATCGATCTTGACAAGGTAAATGTCGCGACTTCCGGAACCGAAACTTTTTGTACTACCGGTAAGGATATACCCGTTATCATTGGTTATGGAAAAAGAAAAACCCTGCTCGTTTTTGTCCCCACCAAATGTTAGCCCTGGAATATTCTGTGCCACACTTACAGTAGATAATGAGAATATAAGGAATGAAAAGAAAAGATAGAACCTCATAATTTCGTATTTTTGCTGCTCAATATTTTTTTGTATCAATTACAAAATTAAAAATGTTTTACAAAGTAATTCTTTTTAATAGTATTAACAGCAGAGAAAACATTACTATTTGGATATTCCTTTTCTGTTTATCATTGCTTTTGAGCTGCTCAGAAATGAGAAAACCAAAGCATCCTCAAATGATCTATTGCGATTTTGAGCAGCTAACAGACGACGGACAATGTTTTGTTACCAATGACTCTACCGTGTTTTTAAAGTCAGCCGCTTCCCGAACAACAGAAGAGTCAAAATCGGGTAAATATGCTGTTAAACTTTCTGCAAAACAGCCATACGGACCTAGATGTACATTGAAAAATTTAAAGAAGGGTGAATATTTTCAGATCAGTGTATGGAAAAAGGGCAAAGAAGGTAAAGGAATAATTGTTGCAGATATTAGAGAAAACAATTTTTATTTAGCAACAAGAAAAACCGATGAAATCGACAGTAACGGATGGGAGCGATTAAAACTGGATATTTTCATTCCTCCGGATATTAAACACGAAGAACTAATAATTTATACATGGAACCCGGACCCCGAAGATGTTTATTTTGATGACATTAAAATTACTTCAACTCCTTCAAAGATCTACCCGGATTATGAAGAAGAGTCCCTGCGCATATTTCTTGATACGCTTGATAAGCTTAAACTGGAAGAAAAAAGATTTGAAGCCTTTAAAGTCGGGATATTAGAATCAGGAAATAATGACTGGGTTAGAGGAATACTCTTCTGTGATCATGATATGAAGAAAGCCAAACTGCGTCTCAAAGGTGACTGGCTGGATCATTTGAGGGGCGACAAATGGTCATTTCGAATAAAAATGAACAGGGATTATAGTTGGAAGAATATGCGAACCTTCTCGATTCAAACACCCCTGGCAAGAGATTTTTTAAATGAATGGCTGGCACACCGGGTTTTTTTGAAGGAAGATGTTTTATCGCCGCGGTATGAATTTATTCCTGTTAAGGTAAAAGACAAAAGCCTTGGGTATTATGCATATGAAGAGCATTTTGATAAGCAGCTTATTGAATCGAGAGAACGAAGAGAAGGCCCGATTTTGAAATTTACCGAAGAAGCCTTCTGGTCCATACAAAAAGTGTTTTTAAAGACAAAATGGTACCATAAACTGCCTTGTTATGAGGTTTCAGTTATTGAACCCTTCCACCTTAACAGAACCCTGGAAGACTCAACTCTTTTTAAACAGTTTCTTATTGCTCAAAACCTGATGTTTGAATATAAAAATTCCCTGGCCCCGCCCTCGGAAATATTTGACCTTGAAAATCTTGCGAAATATTATGCACTTAATGATGTTTTAAAGTCCCATCACGCTATTGCCTGGCATAATCAACGGTTTTATTACAACCCGGTTCTTTGCAAACTGGAGCCCATTGCCTTTGATGCCTATACCGACAGGGGAGTTAAAAAAATGGGTAATCAGACCGTTGTAGGAGAATTCGATATCCGGAAAAAAACCGAAGTAGCACAAAGTGTTGTTATGCATTATAACC
>JAGLWB010000411.1 GCA_023133655.1 Bacteroidales bacterium | reverse complement strand
GAATGGATAATAAAAGGAATAGCAATAAATTGAAACTTTAGGCATTTTTGGCATTCCAAATTTAAAACATTGAGTAGTTACCAATTTAAAAATATTTGCATTAGTGAATTATTTTTAAAAAGTTTTCTTGCGAGGTGCATAATAATTTCATATATTTGGAATCTATTACGGATCAAATAATCTATAACATATCTTAAATCAAACCCTTAGCCTATGAAAAAGATTACTTTACTCTTTATTACTGGTTTTTTTTCGCTGACTCTATTCAGTCAGTCGTTGTCACCAGAGATCATTGCCACAGCCGGTGATTATTTTGTCGGCTCAAACGCATCACTCAGCTGGACCATCGGTGAGCCTATCATTGAAACGGTTTCTTCTGATGGGATCATTCTTACTCAAGGGTTCCAGCAATCGTATTATACAATCCTTGCTGTTCAGGATAATGACACCGACACTTACGATGTTCATATCTACCCTGTTCCTGCCCGGGACTTTATCAATATTGATATAACCTCATCAGTCTCTCCGGCTAACCTTAACCTGGAGTTGTTTGATGTGATGGGCATGCGGGTTTATCAAAACTTCATTGAATCAACCACCTTTCACGAAAAAATTCAATTAAGTCATTATCAAACCAATATGTTCTTTCTTAAGATCACCAATACGGCCAATCAACAGGTTAAAACATTCAAGATCTTAAAAGTTAGATTCTAATTCATACATTAATTATCACCTGGTCATTTTTAAATCTTATTTATTTATTAAAACCCAAAATCATGAAACGAATTCTACTTTCATTTGCATTTTTCGGCCTTTTAGTCATGATTGCATTTGCGCAGGCACCGCAGGCATTCAAGTACCAGGCCATTGCCAGAGATCATGATGGCAATATTCTTTCCAATCAACAGATCAGCGTTGAAGTAAAACTTGTACAGGGCAGCAACCGCGAAGTGGCTGTTTACAGTGAGCAACATTTTACCACAACCAACGATTTCGGACTGATCAACTTAACCATTGGTCAGGGTGTTGAAAGAACCGGCGATTTCAGAAATATTGACTGGGGTAGCGATAGTTACCTGGTTGAGATCGCCCTGGATGAATCAGGAGGCACTGACTTTGAAGTGATGGGAACAGCACAATTGCTCTCCGTTCCTTATGCGCTTTATGCTGAAGAAGCAGGGTCCGACTCCCGTGAAAACGACCTCGACTGGGGTAAACGTTTAAACGATAAACTGGATGTCTATACCGGGACAGGAAATGGATATCCTGATGGCAATGTAGGTATAGGCACCTTTATCCCTGAGGGGAAATTGCATATAAAACACGCCTATGGATTTTCATCAGTTTTCAGAAGAGTGAATAATTATTGGGCTTCTAACGCTTTATTTCTACTCCAAAGAACCAGAGGCTCAGGTAATGTTTTATCTCCTGTTCAAGAAGGTGACAGGGTTGGACAGATAAGATTTGAGGGGTATCATGGGATTACAGGCGGTAATAGCCTTTACGGATATCCTTCAATTATCATAAGTCAGGTAGCCGGCCCCCTTCAAAATGATATTGTACCTGGAAATTTACAATTCTGGACAACTGACACTCTTGGAAATTTAGGTGAACGGTTTCGGATTTCTGGTGCAGGGTATTTGGGAATAGGTACTCTCACCCCCTCCTCAATGCTACATGTAAATGGTGATTTCAGGTTGTTGCAAGGCACATCGGTCTATGAAATATCCATCGACTCACTATTAACTGATCAAAGTGACGACGCTGTAGTAACCGAGAAAGCAATCAAATGGTACGTTGATCATACCGTTCCCGGCCAGGACTATCTTTACCATAATGTCCTGATCAGGTTCGATAGCCTTCAAAAGCAAGTTGTAAACAGCACTGTTTTTGATGAAGACCTATATGTTCATGTCCAAAATAATCTTATTGTAGATGGATACATGGATGTTGCAGGTGCAGTTGATCTTGCTGCTTCAGGAGTGCTGACCAATGTCAGGGGTTCGCTTTCTGTTGACGAAGCAGCCGTTTTTGACAGTACCGTTGATGTTTCTGGTTCAACACGTTTGCATGGAACCCTTGATGTAGATGGTATTGCTAGATTCCTTGCTACTGTAAATTCAACAACTAAAGATAATGGAGCTGTGGTAGTTGAGAATGGTGGATTAGGAGTTGAGCAACAAATTACTTCCGGCACAGATATCTGGGCGTATCATACGCTGATAAGTGGAAATTCTATCACAATCGATGGTACCCTTGATCCGGGAACAATTGAAGAATCGCATGGGAAAATTTCCTTTGTGGATGATACCATCCATACTGACGGGGCTATCGGTGTTGGTACCCTCTTCCCAAAAGCAGAAATACATGTTACTAAGGATAATGGTGTGGTGGCAGAAGGTACATTTGGCTCCGGGACGCTTGGTGTTGAAGGTGCTGGTGTTCGCATGCTATGGTATCCTAAAAAGGCAGCTTTCAGGGCTGGTTATGCTAACGACACTTCCATGAACGATGCTTATATCGGGGAATATTCTGCTGCATTTGGCAATCAATCAATTGCTATAGGTTCTCATTCAGTAGCTGGCGGTTTAATGACTGTTGCTGACAGGTTTGCTGTTGCATTTGGTAACAACACCCAGGCAAATGGAAGAGGATCTGTTGCTATGGGTGATCATACAACGGCTGATGGTGATTATTCTACTGCATTTGGAAAATATTCGGAAGCATCAGGCAACTACTCATTTGCCATGGGTGAACAGGATACAGCTTCTGCTCCTCACTCTGTTGCTTTTGGTTATAAAACCAAAGCTGATGATAATACTGCTTTCGCTTTAGGACAATGGACCTACGCATCGGGAGATGCCGCTTTTGCCGGTGGTAGTTATTCTGCTGCACTTGGAGATTATTCTTTCGCTTTTGGTGAGTCAGATACAGCATCTGCTTCAAATACAGTAGCTATGGGTATTAGGAACAACGCAACAGCTTCTGCTGCTGTTGCCCTTGGCAGTTACAACACAGCTGGTGGCACGAGTTCTTTTGCCGGTGGTAATCACTCTGCTGCTACCGGAGGTGCTGCTTTCGCCTTTGGAGAGTATGATACGGCTTCCAATAATTATGCCATTGCCATGGGTAGAAATAACAAAGCAACAGCTAGTCAGGCAGTTGCCCTTGGCGGATACAACATAGCTTCCGGTATAAGTTCTTTTGCCGGCGGTAATCACTCTGCTGCTACTGCAGGTACTGCTTTTGCCTTTGGAGAGTATGATACAGCTTCCAATACATATGCTGTAGCATTTGGTTATAAGTCAAAAGCTTCGGGATCAGCAGCATTTGCTGAAGGCTCAGGAGCGGTGGCCAGTGGTAATTATTCAGTAGCTATGGGTGATGCTGTCACTGCCTCAGGAGGTAGTTCAGTTGCCTTTGGCTGGGGAACAGAAGCACATGGCACATGTTCCTTTGCTTTTGGAAAAGATACATATGCTAATGGATCTAGGTCCTTTGCCGGTGGTGAAGTCTCTCTGGCAAATGGCAATCACTCCTTTGCCATGGGTGACAGGGATACAACCTTAGCCCCCAATTCATTTGCCCTGGGTTTTCATACCAAAACAAATAGCGGAGCTCACGCAGCTTTTGCCCTTGGATATTTATCAACAGCCAATGGTGTTGCTTCTATTGCAGCAGGATACAAAACCTATGCCGGGGGAAATTATTCATTTGCTATGGGGTACCAAGATACAGCTAGCTCAGAAAGATCAGTAGCCTTTGGATTTCAAACTAAAGCCACTGCTGCTGACGCATTTGCAATTGGCTATCAAACCAGATCAGCAGGTATTGCATCGTTTGCGGGTGGCATAAATTCGCATGCTGGTGGAAATTACTCCTTTGCTATGGGTCAAAAAGACACAGCCAGTGCCCCAAGATCAGTAGCCTTTGGATTCGAAACCAAAGCCACTAACGATGATGCATTTGCAATGGGCTATCAAACTATTGCCGGTGGTGATGCATCATTGGCTGCAGGCTATAATTCTCATGCAATAGCTAACTACTCCAGGGCAATGGGACATAGTGATACAGCCAGAGGAACTTATGCTACTGCAATAGGACAAGGAATAAATGCCAGGAGCATAAATGTGACCTCTATTGGTCGTTTTAATCTTGGAAACGGTAGTATGGCTAACTGGAATGCCACCGATCCCATATTTGAAATAGGTATTGGCACAAATAATGCCAATCGTCTTAATGCCATGACTGTTTATAAAAATGGCAGCGCCACCATGATGGGACCGGTTACCATCACAGACGCAACTGAATCTACCTCCAGTTTAACAGGAGCTTTAATCGTTGCAGGCGGTATTGGGGCAGGTAAGAACATCAATGCCGGTGGGACCATTACCAGCGGATCCTCTATCACAATGGACGGAACGTATAATCCGACATCATGGGCCAGTACATTGCATGACACTCATAATAGAATTCATTTCCTTGACGACACCTTAACAACCATGGGTTGGATGGGACTTGGTACTACTCAACCCATCGGACAGTTAGATGTTAATGGTTGGACTCATCTCGATCAAACTTCAATAGTTACTAATGACGGTCCTTTCTTTGTTTCCGGTAATAATGGAGTATTATTCGCAATTAATGACTCGATCTGGTTCGTAGCTCAGGATTATTCCAAGTTCGTAACGGATGATACATTAGAATTGTGTGGTCAGGCAGCAACAATTATTTGTGAATCTGGCCTAATGACAACAATTAGGGGAAATCTTACGCTCAAAGGATATGGCTTTTTTGAAGATTCGTTAGATGTTGACGGACATACTACACTCGACCAGGTCAGTATCAATACTTCCGATGGAGAATTCAGTGTATCAGGTCCCAATAATGTTAATTTCGATGTTACCGGAGCAATAATTCTGAAAGCTGACGATCCTTCTGAGTTTACTTGTTTAGAACAACTTACGCTTGGTGGAGATACAACCTATCTTGGCGGTGTTGTGATAACTCAAAATACAACTAATGCTGTTACTTATAACAATGCTCCGTTAATGGTTACTGGTGGTGCCGGCTTTGCAAAAGATGTTTATATGAACCAGAAACTGGATGCACAAGGACCTGTTTATCTTGGTACGTTTGGCAACACCACTACTGTAAGAGGGTTCCTTTCTGTTGTTCAGGATTTGGCTTCTGTAAATATGCATGCATCCGGGAACTTAACGGTTGTTGGTTCATCACTATTGCAGGGTGTTGTCTCCCTGAATAGTCCTACAGATATTATTGTTGGGAACTTCTCTACAGGTGCACTGTTAATACCGTACGGAGGAGTATCTATTGGTGGCAGCCTGCAGGTAAAAGGAGGATTATTCGGACAGCTGGGTAACTCCTCAAATTGCCTTTCGGCCTATATTGATAGCATTAACTTATGTGGTGCATTGCCACTGGTTGTAACTGGGTCAGGAGGACTTAAGGTAAGAAGTACAACAGCCTCAACAAGTACAACTACCGGTGCATTGGTAGTTGCTGGTGGAGCCGGAATTGGTGGCGACCTCTGGGTTGGTGGTACTATCAATGGCAATGTTTCCGGCTCGCTTATGGGAGATGTTGGATCACCCGGAAATTGTTATACGGGATACCTGGATACTGTTATCGGCTGCTCACCAATTGTTTTCAATGCTGATAAATTCATTTTTAAAAATAATATTGAAACAAGTGGAAATCTTAAACTTGATTCATCCCCTGCTACTGGCTCATCAAGTGGTACTATCGCTGAAGGAGCAATTGATGCAGGTGTTTCCCCGGTATTTGGTAGTGCCTTGTTTGTAGCTTCTGATGGAGACTATGAATTGGCTGATGCCGATGCTGCCTCCACCATGCCTTGCATTGCCCTGGCTCTCGGAACGGGTACAGGCACTCAGGATCTTCTGTTCCATGGGTTTATAACGAATTCTTCATGGTCATGGACAGTTGGAGGCGAAATCTATGTTAGCACTACCGCCGGAGGCCTTACTCAAACGGCTCCAAGTGGAAGCGGAGACGAAGTTCAAATAATTGGTGTAGCAATCAGTGCTACAACGATTTTGTTTGATCCCGATTGGACCATTGTGACAATAGCTGCTTTCTAAGACAAGCTTGTCATAAGTACAACGTTCAAAAGGCGTGGGAAGAAAAAATTCTTCCACGCCTTTTTTCATATTCTCAGAAATATCCTTCAACAAGGGTCACAAAATCTGTTTTTGGGGATTAACCATAAATTGATACAAAATATGAATAAACGTAACTAGTCAGTACTTAAAGTGAACTAAAGTGCCTAAAGTACTTAGAGTTATAA
>JAGLWB010000410.1 GCA_023133655.1 Bacteroidales bacterium | reverse complement strand
CCGGGCCATGGGCAAGAACCTGAAACGTACGATACTATTATTCTGTTTGCTTTTTAGCCTGAGCACCTTGTTTGAGCAGAAAAAAAACTTTAACTCTCATCTCATCAACTTTGACTATGTAAAAAAATATTATCGACATGATGGCGGTTACATTGAGATGGTTGACGGCTCAACGATCAGTATATCGCGAAACAAAAAAGAACTTTTTCTTATTCAAATGGCAAGATTCACAAAATAAATTTTCAACTCTTAAAAAATACCTTGATGAAAAAATTTTATCCGTTTCTAATCTTTTGTTTGATCGCCCTCACTATTTTTTTTATTAAATCCGTTGATTTTAACAAACCTCCTCAGCAAGCTGATAAAGCTCCTCCCGGTTCATTCAGGTCGTTACAATACATGAGCCTTGTTCGTTCATACCCTCAGAAAGATATTCCTGAAGATGGATATACCAGGGCTTTTGAACATGCCAGGAAAAATCTTAAAGCCAGCATAAATTTCAATTCAGAATGGGTACCTATTGGCCCCAAAAATATCGGAGGCCGGACACTGGATATTGCCCTCAACCCTATGAATCCAAGCACTATATATGGCGCATCTGCCAGTGGCGGGTTATGGAGAAGTTATGTCGGAGGAATTGGTGAAAATGCCTGGGAAAGAATTGAATTGGGATACCCTGCTTTGGCAATTGGAACTGTTGAAATTGCACCTTCCGACTCCTCTGTTATTTTTGTCGGTACCGGCGAATGTTATGGCAATGGTGAATATTTCCCAAGTGTTAGTTACCGGGCTACCAGGGGATTGAATGGAATGGGCATTCTAAAATCAGTTGATAATGGAGAGACATGGACAAAAAGCCTCGACTGGTCATACAACCAATGCAGAGGGGTTCAACGTATTAAATTCAATCCATTTGATTCTGACGAAGTTTGGGCTGCAACCACTGAAGGCACCTACCTGTCCAATGATCAGGGTGAAACCTGGAACCTGATCCATGATATTCCTATGGCTACGGATATTGCCATTAACCCGGAAGATCCCAATATGGTTTTCATCGCCTGCGGTGGAATGTGGAGTGACGACAATGGCATTTATCGTACGTTGAATGGGGGCGAAACATGGGAAAAAATGGATATGGGACCCGGTGGCCCAACGGCATTTGGTGGTAAAGCAAGGATTGCCATTGCACCTTCAGCCACAAGTATTATTTATGCCAGTATCGGCCTTTCTCAAAGCTATGGTTCAGAAGCAACCTGGCTCTGCCGGTCACTTAATTATGGAGATGACTGGGACGTGGTAAATACGGTAGACTATTCTTCTTACCAGGGTTGGTACTCTCATTACGTTGGAGTAAGTCCAACCGATCCGATGAAAATTTATTGCGGCGGAATTCATCTTTACCAATCAGACAACGGGGGAAGCAATTTACAGATCAAAGAAGGGCTGATAGGCGACTGGTTTCACCCCGATTGGCTACACCTCGATCATCATGATATTGAGTTCCATCCTACATTTCCAAACATCATTTATATGGCACACGATGGGGGCATCCACCGGACTGATGATGGTGGGGAAACATTTTATAGCTGTAACTGGGGCTACCAAACCTCCCAGTTTTATAATGGTTTCTCCTGTTCAGATACTGATTCATTATTAGCAACTGGTGGGTTACAAGATAACTTCTCATGTATTTATGAAGGAGGCCCTAACTGGAGGAGGGTTGTTGGGGGCGATGGAGCTTTTTCTGCCATCAACCAAAGCAATAACGACATCATATACAATGCGTACCAATACCTTAACATCCTGCGTTCCAATAATGGAGGATATTATTATTATAATGTGACACCTGGCAATCAGGGAAATACAAACTTCATTGCACCTTACATGCTTAGCCCTGTGGATAATCAAACCATTTATGCTGCTTCTAGTATTGTTCATAAATCTACAAATGGAGGTCAGAGCTGGACCAATACTAACAGCTCGTCCCAATTTAACAACAATCCCGTAATTGCTATGGGAATTTCAGCCTATGATACAGATGTGGTTTACGTTGCAACCATGCCCTGGTATTCAACTCCACACGTTTACAAAACAGCTGATGGTGGCGGTGAGTGGATTGATATAACCGGTGATTTACCTGACAGGCATCCAACTG
>JAGLWB010000041.1 GCA_023133655.1 Bacteroidales bacterium | reverse complement strand
ACGATCCGCCTGAGGCGGATCCACCCCGCAATATATCTCTGATTAATTTATTGTCGTGCAAATTGCGAGTGCAAAGGTAATTTTTGTTTCTTTGTTCTCCAAATTAATTCTGAAAAATAATCATATGACCCATAAATCAGGCTTTATCAATATTATTGGAAACCCTAATGTGGGGAAATCTACCCTGATGAATGCTATGGTCGGGGAAAAACTCTCCATCATTACCAATAAAGTGCAAACCACACGGCATCGAATCATGGGTATTGTTAATGGTGATGACTACCAAATTGTTTATTCTGATACACCTGGAATCATCAACCCAAACTATAAACTGCAAGAATCGATGATGAGGTTTATCGAAGCCGCATTGATCGATGCCGATATATTTCTTTATGTCACTGATATTGCCGACACTGAATTTAATGAGGAAATAATAGATAAAATAAAAGAAACACAAATTCCCCTGATCGTTGCTGTTAATAAAATAGACTTGGCCGGTCAGGAGAAAACGGAAGAAAAATTGCTGTTCATGAAAAATTTTTTCCCTGATGCTCATATCATCCCCATCTCAGCATTACACCGGTTTAATCTTGAAACTGTTTTTCAAAAAATAATTGACCTGTTACCCGAAACTCCACCTTTCTTTCCAAAAGATGAACTCACAGATCGGTCATTGCGTTTCTTTGCATCGGAAATAATCAGGGAGAAAATCCTCTTGAACTTCCAAAAGGAAATTCCGTATTCTGTAGAGGTGGCTGTTGATAAGTTTAAAGAGAAAGAAAAAATTACATTTATTTCAGCCTATATTTATGTCATTCGGGAATCACAAAAAGCGATCATTTTAGGGCATAGTGGAAGAGCTATAAAAAAACTTGGTACTGATGCCAGAATAGACCTGGAGGATTTTTTGGGTAGAAAAGTCTTTCTGGAGCTAAGTGTTAAAGTCAATAAAGATTGGAGAGATAATGATCTTCAACTCAAAAGATTTGGTTATACCCAATAGTACTTAATAATGATACTCTAATTTAAGGAACATTATTCATGTCAAATATTTTAGCAATTGTCGGCCGGCCTAATGTAGGGAAATCTACTTTTTTTAACCGACTCACAGGTTCCCGTGACGCTATTGTGGATGAAACGAGTGGCGTTACACGTGACAGGAATTATGGTAAATCGGACTGGAATGGGATTGAGTTTTCGGTAATTGATACGGGAGGTTATGTTGTTGGATCGGAAGATGTTTTCGAGGAAGCAATCCGCGATCAGGTTCAGTTGGCCATTGATGAAGCCGATATTATTCTGTTTATGGTTGATATTGTTGATGGATTAACAGGGATGGATGACGATGTAGCAAATATCCTTCGAAAGGGTAGCAAAAAAGTTTTTCTTGTCGTTAATAAAGTTGACAACACTAAACGATTTCAGCATATTCATGAGTTTTATAAGCTTGGCCTTGGAGAAGTTTATGGCATATCATCAATTAATGGAAGCGGTACAGGCGAGTTGCTGGATGCGGTTGTTAAAGAGTTTGAGAAAATTGAAACTGAGGAGTTACCTGATTTGCCAAAAATCACCGTTGCAGGAAGGCCAAATGTTGGGAAATCTTCCCTTATCAACGCTTTTCTCGGTGAAGAACGATTTATGGTTACACCTATTGCAGGTACAACGAGAGATTCAATCTATACAAGGTATAATAAATTTGGATACGATTTTTTTCTGGTCGATACAGCCGGTATGCGCAAAAAGGGGAAAGTATCAGAGAATATCGAATTTTATTCTGTGCTGAGATCAATTCGGGCGATTGAAAATTGCGATATTTGTCTTTTAATGATCGATGCTACCCAGGGTATTGAAACCCAGGACTTAAATATAATCCATCTGGTTGAGAGGAACAGAAAAGGAATTGTTATCGTTGTTAACAAATGGGATCTGGTTGATAAAGAAACCAATACATATATTGAATTTGAGAAAGAAATCAAAAGGAAGATTGCTCCTTTTGTTGACGTTCCGATTGTTTTTACTTCCATACCCAATAAACAACGGATATTAAAGGTGTTGGAACTAAGCATGTTGGTTTATCAGAACAGAATCAGGAAGATACCTACTTCAAAGCTAAATGAAGTAATGCTTCCGATTGTTAAGGCTCAACATCCGCCTGCTGTTAAAGGTAAGTATGTCAAGATTAAGTACATCACTCAGATAAAAACCCACTACCCGTCGTTTGCGTTTTTCTGTAACCTGCCTCAGTATGTCAGAGACCCGTATAAGCGGTTTGTGGAGAACCAACTCCGAAAGCATTTTGATTTTACCGGTGTACCGATACAAATTTACTTTAGAAAGAAATAAACAAACCCACGACTTTAGTCCTGGGTTGAAACTATACAAAATGCCCCAAGAATTACTAAGTGTTCGAATAGATAAATGGTTGTGGGCTGTAAGGGTTTTTAAAACCCGCAATCAGGCAGGCGAAGCTTGCAGAGGAGGAAAGGTCAAAATTAATAACCTGGCTGTCAAACCCTCCAGAGAAATAAAAATTGACGACATTATAAATATTCAATTAGGCCAATTAACCAAAACTATACAGGTTACCGGCCTCATACGAAACAGGGTGTCTGCAAAACTGGCTACAGAGCACGTTATTGATCTAACACCTGAAGAAGAATATAGCCGCCTGAAAATGACGAAAAAAGCAAACTATGAAAAACGCGACAAAGGGGAGGGGCGTCCTACCAAAAAGCAACGAAGGCAAATCGTTAATTTAAAAAGGTATAAGTTGTAACTTTTTTCGGGAGCCCTCTGCTTGCTTGCAGAAAGCCTTTGTTAATCAGAACAAATTTTTTAATACTTTTTAATACTTCAAATGCCCAAATCATGAAATTTGAAAATTATCAAATAAGCAATTCCTTCCTCAACCGTAGAATAAGAGACATCACTTCTGCAGGTGTGAAAAATAACAGAAAAGAATTACTTAAACATATCCTTGGCCTGGTCGACATGACTACCTTGGAAGGAGCTGATACAAATGAAAAGGTTATTGCCCTTTGTGAAAAGGCGAAAGGCTTTAAAGATAAATCCAAGGGTGTTCCCAATGTTGCTGCTGTATGCGTGTATCCGGTTTTTGTAAGGCTGGTTAAAGATCAATTAAAAGGCAGCGATATAAAAACAGCATCAGTAGCTGGCGCTTTTCCTTCAGGACAGTCGCCATTATCCGTGAAATTAATGGAGATTCAATATGCTGTTGATCAGGGAGCCGATGAAATAGATATGGTTATCTCCAGGGGGAAGTTTCTTCAGGGTGAATATAATGAAGTGTTTAACGAAATCGCTTCTATCAGGGATGTATGCAAAAATGTTCACCTTAAGGTTATTCTGGAGACAGGTGAACTTCAAACAATTGAAAACATTCGAAAAGCGAGTGAAATTGCCATTAATGCCGGTGCCGACTTCATAAAGACTTCAACCGGGAAAATCCAGCCGGCTGCAACAGAACTGGCTGTGTTGGTCATGCTTGATACAATAAAAGAATATTATGAAAAGATTGGTAAAAAGATTGGCATTAAAGCAGCTGGAGGGATTTCTTCTCCTGACCAGGCAGTAAACTATTATTTGCTGGTGTCGAAAACCCTCGGTGATCAATGGATTGATAAAGAATATTTTCGTATCGGTGCAAGTAGTCTCACAGACAATATTACAAAACTGATTAATTCATAAACTTTGTGTAGAAAGCTATCAATAGCCCCGCCTTTCAAGGCGGGGATTAAAAAGCAAGTAACGTAGCCTGTTTGTGCATAATTCAGACTAAAATCATTTTGTAATTTACCAATCTGGACCAGCATCAAAAGTGCAGGTTATTTAGCCGCTTTCCCAAAGCATTTGGTACAGTTGTTGCATGTATGGTAATATTGAATCAAGATAATATTATGCAAAAATATAGCATTAGGATATTTGTTGTTTCTTTGTTTATACTGACTGGTTTTGCATCCTGTGAAATCACCGATGAAAATGATTACCCTGACAGCGATTTCAGGGATTCGTTTCTTGGAACATGGAAATGTACCGAATCAGAAGCCAGGTCATATCAATTTGTTTACCAGGTAAATATTAGGAAGGATGCCTCTAACAGTTCACGCGTTTTATTGGATAACTTTGGGTTTATTGGTTTTGATGAAAAACCGCCCTATGGTGTTGTTGCCGGCAGCACCATTACAATTCCACAGCAGCAGGTATGCGATGACAACAGCATAACAGTTTCCGGATTTGGAATCCAGGTTAATGCAAATACAATGAACTGGGAATATCAGTTGATTATTGGTGGAGATAAAAACGATTATACTGCCGTCTTTGAAAAGTAATAATTATTTAGGAGAAATTTATTCCAACTCGATCTCACTTTGAAACTTACTTAGCCTTTTGATAACCTCCGTATACATCTGATCAAATTCATTCATATTTTGCTGGTAATAATGAAGGCTTTCTATAAAATCTTCTTTTGTAGTGCTGTATTTCTCGAAAAGAAAATTATAATAATAAGTAGAGTATGATTTACTATCCTTTTTTCTGGTATCATCCGACTTAATGGCTGCTTCAATAAGTTGAACGTCAACGAGCATTTCAACCAGTTTGTCTTTTGGGATAATATTTTCGGGAGGAGTAACAACCTGTTCGTTGTTTCCGGATGAGCAGCTAAGTAGCCAGATAAGATTAATAAAGAGTAGTTTTTTCATCAATTTTTGTCATACTTTTCATCATACTCTTTATTTAATCCTTCAATAACCACATCGGTAATATTAAAACGCTCATTAGTAAGAAAAATATTTCCGCCTTTAGTGTATCCAAGTACGTAGTCATAGTAGTTTGATCGATTTAACCGCTGAAGAAAACCAGACAAACTGTCTATGAGCATCAGATTAATTCCAAGCTCTTCCCGGGCTAATTCAGTAGAATACAATTCCTGCATCTCAATGATTTTTTGTTGTTCCTGCATTAACTGGCTATAAATTTCCTGAGCACTTTCTTCAGAGATTGATTGTGCCTGAACTTGTTGCTGGAAATAAACGGCATCTTTTTCGTATTGTCCTTGCTTGGTGCGGATTTCTGCCTCCAAGCGTTTTCCTTTGGATTCCAGACTACGTGATTTTTCGATGGCAAGTTTGTAGTGTGACAAAATGGAATCGGAATTAATGTAAGCAATTCTGGTTAAGTTTTTTAATGCTGGTGCTTCAGGTGTTTTCCTTGATGATTCAAGGGGATTATCTTTCACTGAAAAGTGAAGATAATACAGGTACCCTAAACCGATAAGTAATATAATATTTAGCGTTAAGCTAACTGTAGTGATTGGCGATTTTGACATTTTATGTTTTATTGATATTATAGACAGTTTTAATTTCCAAGCTCTGAAAGAAAATTTATTCTCATTAATCTGATCTCTTTTTCAGTGAATTCATCTTCGCCAAGTTCAGCCAAAGCATCTACAATAGAATCAGATTCGGCATCACTGAAATATTCGTAGATTTCCTCTTGATGGTAAGGATCAACGTACTCATCTATATAATAACTGAGATTTATTTTTGTTCCGGACAATACGATGCTTTCTATTTCAGATAAGAGTTCGCTTAAAGAAAGATTTTTTGAGTTCGCTAAATCTTCAAGTGCAATTTTCCGGTCAATATTTTGAATGATATAAACTTTTAATCCTGATTTATTAACGACAGATTTTACAACCATGTCGTTTGGCCGTATAATCTCATTTTCCTCAACATATTGGTTGATAAGTTCGATGAATGGGGTACTATATTTTTGTGCTTTTCCGGCTCCAACACCTGTGATCTGTTTCATTTCATCCAAAGTGATCGGGTATTGAATGGCCATATCTTCCAAAGAGGGGTCCTGAAAGATTACGAAAGGAGGTAACTTCTCTTTTCTGGAAATGTCTTTTCGGAGATCCTTTAATAATGAAAAAAGTGTTTGATCGGTTGAACTCGTTTTATGCGCTCCATCAGATATGAAAATATCCTCTTCATCCGGATTCTCATAGTCGTGATCCTTTGTAAGCATAACAGAGTAAGGGTTCTTAATAAATTTTAATCCTTCTTCTGTTATCTTCAAAATACCGTAGTTTTCTATATCTTTAATAAGAAGCCTTTCGATTAATGTATGCCTGATCACAGCATTCCAGAATTTATCTGTTTCATATCCCCCTTGTCCGAAAACGTTAAGTTTGTTATGTTTAAAAGACTTAATAGTAGCGGTATTTTTCCCAATGAGAATATTAATAATATGCTTTGCTTTATAAAGTTGTTTAGCTTCTAAAACAGCCTCAAGGGCAAGTTTAACGGAATCTTTGCCTTCAAATTTAGTTTTAGGATGAAGACAGTTGTCACATGAGCCACAATTTGGAGAAGAATACACTTCTCCAAAATAATGAAGAAGCAATTTATGCCTGCACACAGATGATTCAGCATATGCAACAGTTTCTAATAATAGTTGTTTGGCAATTTCCTGTTCTGCAACAGGTTTACCTTTCGTGAATTTTTCCAGTTTCAAAATATCATCGTAACTGTAGAAGGCTATGCAATTGCCTTCGCCATCATCGCGTCCTGCTCGTCCGGTTTCCTGGTAATAGCCTTCAATACTTTTTGGCATATCATGATGAATAACAAATCGGACATCAGGTTTATCAATCCCCATACCGAAAGCGATGGTAGCCACTATCACATCAGCATCTTCCATAAGAAACATATCCTGATTAGTTCGGCGTGTTACAGCATCAAGGCCTGCATGATATGGCAGAGCTTTTATTCCATTAACGACCAAAGTTTCTGCCACTTCTTCTACTTTTTTCCTGCTTAAGCAATAGATAATACCCGATTTCCCGGAGTTGGATTTGATATATCGTATGATGTCTTTAACAACATTAGGAGTTTTTTGGCGAACCTCATAGTATAAATTGGGGCGGTCAAAAGAAGCTTTATAAACAGCCGCATCCAAAATCATCAGGTTCTTTTGGATGTCCTGTTGTACCTTTACAGTCGCAGTAGCAGTGAGGGCAATAACCGGAACATTCTGACCAATGCTTTCAATAATAGGGCGTATCCTTCTGTATTCCGGCCTGAAATCATGTCCCCATTCCGATATGCAATGAGCTTCATCAATGGCGTAAAATGAAATATTGATGGTTTTTAAGAAAGCAATGTTTTCAGGCTTTGTAAGTGATTCAGGTGCAACATAAAGTAATTTAGTAACACCGTTAACAAGATCTTCCTTTACTTGAAGAATCTCTGCTTTCGACAATGAGGAATTCAAAAAGTGCGCAATGCCTGATTTTGCACCAAAGCTCCGGATCGAATCAACCTGATTCTTCATTAAGGCAATCAAAGGAGAGATTATGATTGAAGTCCCTTCTTTGATCAATGATGGCAGCTGGTAACATAACGATTTACCGCCTCCTGTGGGCATGATAACAAATGAATGCTTGCCCTTAAGCAGATTATGAATAATTTCCTTCTGGCTTCCTTTGAACGAATCAAATCCGAAGAACTTCTTTAAATTTTCATGTAGCTCATGTTTGCCAATATCTTGCACGCTTCAATTAACTTAGTTTAATTCCTTGTTTATTAAAAATCCTTCTATACAAATATATAAAAAAATAAAAGGATATTCTAAAAAAAATAAAAATTTGTAGAAAAAATATTAATCAAATATATCTGATCTGATTTCGTTATTACAGTTCTGTTCTTATCAGGTACTTAACTTAAACCCTAAACAAGGCGATAAGAAACTGGAATGGATGAAATATAACCCTCTTAGAATATGTCATTATCCTGATAAACAGAATATTATATGTTTTTTATTTCGTTACCATTTACAACCTACTTAATAAGCGTTTGGAACACTCATAGGGTTATACTACCTTTGCAACTGAACCCTGTTTATTAATAATTGAAAAATTAATAGAATTGAAATCAAGCAAGCAAATCAAACAGATTGCAATCCAAACGATTATTGATGAGGCGGAAGCTTTATTAACGCTTAAGGGCCGTATTGATGACGACTTTGTAAAATGTATCAAACTTATTTACAACTCAACGGGCCGTGTGATTATTACTGGCATTGGAAAAAGTGCAAATATTTCTACCAAGATCGTCTCAACATTAAATTCTACCGGTACCCGGGCAATATTCATGCATGCCGCAGATGCTATCCATGGGGATCTTGGGATGATAAATAACGATGATGTTATTATTTGTGTATCAAAAAGTGGAAACACCCCGGAAATAAAAGTATTGGTGCAGCTGCTTAAAACCTTGGGTAACAAGCTGATTGCTATAGTTGGCAACATTAACTCTTACCTGGCCATGCACGCTGATTATATTATGAATGCTTCGGTCGTAAAGGAGGCATGTCCAAATAATTTAGTCCCGACATCCAGTACAACAGCACAGCTTGTTATGGGTGACGCCCTCGCGGTTGCCTTGCTTGAGTATCGGGGGTTTTCAGTGAGTGATTTTGCAAAATTCCATCCTGGTGGCGCTTTGGGTAAACAGCTATACCTTAGGGTCTCTGATTTGTATCGAAATAACCAGGTTCCCAGGGTGGATTACAATGAAAATATCAGAAAAGTCATCATTGAAATATCATCGAAAATGTTGGGGGCCACTGCTGTTATTAACGATGATCAACTGGTGGGTATTATTACTGATGGCGACTTAAGAAGAATGTTAGAAAAGAATATCTCTTTGGAGGAAGTGAAGGCACATGAGGTGATGAGCAAATCTCCGAAAACCATTGACGAACAAACACTTGTTTCTGATGCATTGGAAATTATGAGAGAAAATAATATCACCCAATTGCTTGTTCTGGATAACGGTAAGTACGTAGGAATTATCCATTTGCACGACATCTTGAGAGAAGGAATTATTTAAATAAATGATAAAAGTTCATCCCGGAAACGCAGATATCCGGGAACTATAAAGAAGAAAAAGGAAATAAATAATATAATCCGTATTCGTTAAGTGAGAGTGAAGGTACAAGAGAAAAAATTGAAATGATACTCCGTACTGATAAAATTGTAAAAAAATACAAAAGCAGGACTGTTGTCAGAGATGTGTCTGTTGAAGTTAGACAAGGAGAAATTGTTGGCTTGCTGGGCCCTAATGGTGCTGGTAAAACTACTTCTTTTTATATTATTGTTGGGTTGATAAAGCCACTTTCTGGTAGGGTGTACATTGACGATAAGGACATAACGCATGAACCAATGTTTAAACGTGCTCAATTGGGAATTGGGTACCTTGCTCAGGAAGCGTCGGTTTTTAGGAAATTGAGTGTTGAAGACAATATCCGTGCTGTACTTGAGTTTACAAACCTTTCCAAAAATGAACAGAAGCAAAAACTAGAATCATTAATTAATGAGTTTGGCTTAGAACATGTTAGGAAAAGCATGGGAATAACCTTGTCAGGAGGAGAACGCCGACGAACAGAAATTGCCAGGGCACTTGCTGTTAGTCCCAATTTTATTTTACTTGATGAACCATTTGCCGGTGTCGACCCCATTGCAGTTGAAGATATTCAAGGTATTGTTACTAAGTTGAAAGATAGAAATATTGGCGTTTTAATTACTGATCATAACGTTCATGAAACCCTTTCAATAACCGATCGCTCCTATTTATTATTTGAAGGTGCTATTCTAAAGTCGGGTACTTCTGAAGAGTTGGCACGTGATCCGCATGTGCGACAAGTATACCTCGGAAAAAGTTTTGAATTAAGGCGCTAAAGCATTACTAATGAATAAGTAATATTTTATTTACCTGCTATAATGATATCCTCCTCCTGGTTGTGTAATGTGAAAAATAGTTCTTTAATGAGGCGCGCTTTCCCTGGTTTATTGATGGAATTTAGATAATCAACCACTTCGAGCAAAAGTGTTGTGTTAATTGCTAAGGAAGGATCATCTTTTTTTAGATTATTATATGTTGCCACAGCATATTCAATTCCGCCGCTAAAAGCCTTTTCAACTATTAGCTCAACAGGACGGTTATTGGGCGAGTCATGTATTATTTTTTTTATTCTGTTTATGAATATGGTTAAGCCTCTGAGACTTGTATGGTTAAGAATAATGATGGTGTTTTTTTGATCTATATAACGCAATAAACCTGTTCTGAACCCTTCCCATCTTCCATAATGGTACACTACTTTCCCCTCTTCTGTTTCTTTAATTCTGAAACCGAAGCCATAGGGGAAATCATATTTATTTCTCACTTTTCCAGCTGTGAACGCCTCCTCAAGCGATGCATAGGACACCAGTTTCTCACTGTATAATGCCTGGTCCCATTTGAATAAATCGGAAGTAGTTGAGTAAACTCCTTTATCGCCAAGAATACCATCATGCAATGATTTACCAATTGTTCTGTATCTTCTCCACGACCGGGAATAACCATTGAGTATTTCCTCTTGAGGTTTGTCCGCAGCAGTGGAATAAGCAAATGTATTGAACATCTCCAGGGGATCAAAAATATTGTCTTGTAAAAAATCAGGAATTGACTTCTTAGAAATTACTTCAATTAAATATGCAAGAACTGCATATCCTGTGTTGCAATAATCGAATCGGCGTCCCGGTGTAAAATATAATGGCAGGTCATGATCGGATAACATCCTGACCATATCGCCATTATCCGGAGGAATACTGTCTTGTTGCCAATAATGTTCAATGAGCCACATATAATTTGGAAGCCCGGCGGTGTGATTTAAAAGGTGACGGATGGTCATTTTTTTATAGGGGAAATCCGGAAGATATTTCTGAATGTCATCATCGTAAGAAAGAAATCCCCCTTCTTTGAGAATCATAATGGCCATGGCTATGAACTGCTTGCTTACTGAGGCAAGTTGAAAAACCGACTCGTTTGTCAGCTTTTTTTTCGTTCGAAAATTGGCGTAACCTATGGTTTTATTAAATACCAGACTTCCTTCCACAGCCACGAGTACGCTTCCGTGAAATCCATAAGCCTCTTGCGCAATAGTTAACAATGATTCAAGGCGGTTGTATTTATCCTTGACAAAGAGAAATGATAAATCTTTTTGCTCATTTAAGGTTAAAATCTCTGGATCAACCGATGATTGTACGCCGAAGTTCTTATCAGGATAAGTAAAGACCAGTAAAAACAAAATCGACAATACTGATCTGATCAATATCTTATGTCTTGTAGGTTGGGTCATACAATAGGAAATGAAAGCAAATTATAATAACTGGGCAAAGTTATAAAAACCTAACTAGTACATTACTTCCTGAAAAAATATTTATTCACGGGGAAATGTTAAAAAGATACGAATCATACTTTCAATCTACGTTGAATAATTAATGACATGAAAACGTAAAGTAAAATAATCAACGGGATGGCCATAAAATGAAAAAACAGGATGATCAGAAATGATAAAAGAAGGAAGATGTACCTTGTACTGTTTTCTTTCCATGCCAGAACCTTGAACTTCAGTGAAAATAATCGAATTGGAGAAATTAAAAGAAATGAAATAAGGATCGTTATAATTACCAGTACATATTTGTTTTCCAGCAGGTAATTTGCCCAGATGATATCTGATTGAAAGTGTAGAATAAGTGGGAAAGAAGCAATAAGTATGGCACTGGCAGGGGTTGGTAATCCGATAAAAATTTCACGTTGATGGGGGTCAATATTGAATTTTGCAAGCCTTAAAGCTGAAAACAAAGGAATCAATAATCCCGTATAAGGTAAAAATAAATCAATCGGATAACCCGAAGAAACGTCCTGAACAGTATCTTTCATTAACATAAACATTATAAATCCGGGAACAACACCGAAGGATACAACATCGGCCAGAGAATCGAGTTCTTTTCCCATCTCCGATTGTGCCTTTAATATTCGGGCGAATGCCCCGTCAAGAAAGTCAAATAATAGAGCTACACCAATAAGGCATACAGCAATGGTAAGCTTTTCGCTGAAAATTGCTATTACAGCCAGGCAGCCTGCTAATAAATTAATGAGTGTTAAAAGATTTGGAAGTTTAGACCGTATTTTCATATTTAGAAAGGTCAATGTTGCGGTAAAAATATGAAATATTGCTTAATTATTATGGAACAATTATATTTTTTGATTGTTTAACGTGTGCTTTTTTCTCAGTAATAATATTATTTCAATGAACAGAGTGAACTAACAGGTTATTATTTAATGTAGCATTTGTATCTTTGCATTAAATAAATTTTATGTGTTAATAAATATTATCTCATGTTGAAGCTAAATACGCAGGGCATTATTGTTAAAAAGGAAATGCTTGAATCACTTGAATCTCCTTATTCATTTAAAGAGTTGATTCTTGAAAACATTGCCCCATTTCCGGGATATTACGATCATTTTCATATCCCGCTTGACGAAAAGGAGATATTGCCCAAATACCTCTTTCTTGTTGTTAGATCGTTTGATTTCTTCAACGATGATATGTTCTTCAGAATGACGGCAAGAATTAAGTCAACGTTTAATTATGAATTTGATGCCTGCTTGGGGCAGTTATACCTTCATAATGAATTGAAATCATGCATTCGCCTTATGTTGAATAATTATTCAATTGTCCCGGAAATTGTTAAAGCGTTTGAAAAAGAAGGCATTGTTTTTAGTAAAAATAAAAAGGTAAAACCGTATAATAGTGTTATCAAGATAAAAACTTTTTTCAGTTTAGAAGAGATTGACCATGGCATTTTTAAACACGTTTTAAAGCCGGAAGTTCATTATCTGCAAATCCCCTCTTTTCTTGATTGGGATACGTTCGAGCATATCACCCTTTCTTTAAAAAGAAATCTCGATAACCGGCAGTTCGATGCGGCTTTAGCAGCTGTATATACCAAGATAAAAATGATTGAACTGGTACGTATTTATGATAAGGATTGTAATCTTGAGAAGTTGAAAATTATTAAAGAAAAATACAACCAGGAGATAAACGAGTATTTGTCGAAATAAATGTTACCGGGTTACGAAAAAAATTCCCTTATTAATAAAACTATCCTGAAGTGAACGCAAACCTTCCCGGCAGTATCAAGATTGATGAATACAAATATAATCTAACTCTGGAAAAAATTAGTCAGTTTCCTTTGAGTGTAAGAGATGAATCGAAACTACTCATCTATGAAAGTGGGCGCATCAGCCAGGATGTTTTTAAAAATATCCCCCAATACCTGAATGATAATAGCATAATTTTTTTTAATGATACAAAGGTTATCCGGGCAAGGCTGATTTTTGAAAAAAGTACGGGAGCTAAAATTGAGGTTTTTTGTCTGGAGCCTGTTCACCCGACAAGAGAGATGGAAACAGCCTTCCAGCAAAAATCAGGTGTTACATGGAAATGCCTTGTTGGAAATTCAAAAAAATGGAAGTCTGGTGTTTTGACAACATTTTTTGAATGTTCAGGAAAGAATTGCATGTTAAGTGCTGAAAGATTGTCAAGTGAGGGCGGTTACTCGTTGATCAAATTATCATGGACACCTGCCTTGAATTTATTTTCAGAAATATTAACCGCATATGGTAGAGTACCATTGCCGCCTTATATTAACCGCGAAGCAGTAGATACTGATAATGAAAGATACCAAACAGTTTATGCACAGCAGGATGGATCTGTAGCTGCCCCAACAGCAGGTTTACATTTTACACCCGATGTTTTAATAAACCTGAGAAAAAGAAATATTAAACCATTTTTCCTGACACTCCATGTTGGAGCAGGCACTTTTACACCTGTAATCACCCCCACGATTGATCAACATAATATGCACATCGAACGCGTTTCAATAACAAGAAACGTGGTAGAAGAACTTTTTAAAGATTCATCCCGAATGAAAATTGCCGTAGGCACTACAACAGTCCGTACACTTGAAAGCCTTTACTGGTACGGGGTGAAACTTATGATAGATCCTCACACAACAGGTGAAATGAAAATTGATCAATGGGATCCGTATAAATCAGCGTTTGATAAGAATATAAGCGTTAAAGATTCAATGCATGCAGTTTTGTGTTTTATGGATAAACATCACCTGGACGAAATTCATGGGTGTACAAGGTTGATGATTGTTCCAGGATATAAGTATAGGATACCCGAAATAATAATAACCAATTTCCATCAACCTAAAAGTACGCTATTACTTCTTGTGTCTGCATTTATTGGCGAGAATTGGAAAAAAGTCTATAAATATGCTCTTGAAAATAATTTCAGGTTTCTGAGTTACGGCGATAGTTGTTTGTTCTATAAAAATTAAATATCAATAATTTATGACAATCATTCTTACAGGATCGTCTGGCGAAGGTAAAACTACCTTTATTAAGCAATTAATCAGTTTTTTGAAAACTGAAGATGTCTCAGTTAGTGGAATTTTTGCTTCAGGCGTGTGGAAAGATGGAATGCGTGATAGCTTTTATGTTGTGGATATTGAAACAGGACAGAATTTGTTGCTTTGTGATCATATAAATACACCCGGCAGCTTGAAGTTTCGTCGTTTTTTCTTTAAGCCCGGTGGAATTGAATTTGGATTAAATTCGATAAAAAATGGGTTAAAGTCAGGTCCGGAAGTCCTGGTTATTGATGAAATAGGTGGATTTGAACTTGTAGGAGGCGGGTGGTATCCGGTATTGACTGAAGTTATCCGCCAACAGAACTTGATTCGGATACTCGTTGTGAGAAGAACACTGGTAAATGCGGTTATCAAAGAATGGAACATTGATAAGCCACAAATCATTGATGTTAACGATAATCTTCCCATATCGCTTGGCAAAACGATCAAAGAAGCTTTAAAAAAAATTCGTTATTTCACCTGATCAGGATTTTTTTAATCCTCATCTTTTTTATAATGTTAATACCCTTCAGGATCTGAAATTATTAATAGAAATGTATATTGATAGTTGAATATTGTTTAATCAGTCTCTGATATTGATGACAGGAAAGAAAGAAATATCATTGCCATTGGAAACGGTTTGGTTAAAGGCTGCTGTGGTTGGTGGATTATGGGCTTCAGTAGAAATCATTGTTGGAAGTTTTCTGCATAACCTGCGGATACCGCTCTCAGGTTCAATTCTTGCTTTTTTTGGAGTTGTTCTCCTGGTAGCATTTTACAAAAATTGGCCTGATAAAGGCCTCATCTGGAGAGCCGGGCTTATCTGTGCTTTAATGAAATCCATCTCCCCAAGTGCTGTTATTCTTGGCCCTATGATAGGAATATTCCTTGAAGCCTTATTGCTTCAATTATCAATTTCAGTATTTGGAGGAAATATGATCGGCCTGATTATTGGCGGATCATTAAGTCTTTTTAGCGCCCTGATCCATAAACTTGTCAGCTTATTAATATTGTATAGCTTTGACATTTTTAAAATTTACCTGAATATTTTTTATTTTGCTTCACAGCAATTGCATCTCAGCAATGCCGATCCGTGGGTTGCCTTATCGTTGTTAATTCTGGTTTATCTTATCATCGGTTTTTCTGCAGTTATCCTCGGTAATTACATTGGCAGAAAATCTGTTATGATGAAAGTGTCAAACGAAAATAAATTCAGCTTTGATCCTAAAGGAATGAATCCTCTGGAAATAAAATCAAACAGAAACTATTCCCTTTTATATCTGTTCATTCATTTGATCAGTATCACACTTATTCTGTTGATACTAAATATATTAGAGGTGTACTATGCGATAATTTTCCTGACAGTTTATGTAACATTTTGTATTGCTCATTACTATGCCAACCTTAAAAGGCTTGGGAGGCCGGTTTTTTGGATGCAACTTTTCTTTATAACCATATTGGCAACATTGTTTTGGAATAAATTTGATTTTACTGAGCAAAGTACACATTGGCAGGGATTACTGGTTGGAGTGAAAATGAATTTACGTGCTCTCCTGGTCGTAATTGGATTCACTGCTATTAGTGTGGAACTTCGAAGCCCGAAAATTAAAAATTTCCTTTTCAGAAAAGGGTTTAAGAAAATTTATCTCTCCCTGTCTCTCGCTTTTAATGCTTTGCCTTTGATGATGAATAGCATGCCAAAGCCCAGGGTGTTCATTGCCAGTCCTTTGAAATCGATCTCAATGACCATCTCTCAGGCTGATGCCTGGTTAATGACTTTCCAAAAGAATACGGATGGAACAGACTGAAATTTATAGGGCTTGCCCTGGGGTTTAATACCATTTAATAATCAGAACAATGATTGAGAATAAAATACAAGATCAAATAGATGTTATAAATAAAAAACTCGACATTGTCCTTGAAGAAATTTATGTGCAAAAATCTGTCAGAGAGTCGGCTTCTGATTTATTAGTGACTTGCCGCCTTTGTGGTAAGGCTATTTCTAATCCCTGAACACACAAAGGTTTTAAGTCGGTTCTTTTTTTGTAATTTTGAACTTCCTTTGATCAGCAAGTTAAAGATGAATGGTAGAAGAAATTTCAAATAAGAAAAAAGGGAATAATACTTTTCAGGAAAAAGAGATGTCTTTCTGGGAGCACCTGGAAGAACTCCGTTGGCATATCGTGCGTTCATTCGTGGCTGTCCTCGTCTTTGCGGTGATTGCTTTTCTTAACCGCAAAATTATTTTCGATTATATTATACTGGCCCCAAAAGATTCAGAATTTATCACAAATCAATTATTATGTAAACTGGCAGACATTATCTCTGTCAAGGGCTTGTGCATTGATTCGCTGGATCTCAATATAATCAATATAACAATGTCAGGACAGTTCATGACACACATGTTCATTTCAATAGTTGCAGGGGTGATATTGGCTACGCCATATATTCTTTGGGAAATATGGCGTTTTGTGACACCTGCCTTAAAAAGTAATGAGAAGAAATATTCGGGCGGTACTGTTGCCATAATGTCCCTTCTGTTTTTTATTGGTGTTTTGTTTAGTTATTTTTTAATTGTTCCATTAACTTTAAATTTTTTGGGAACTTATCAGGTGAGTGAAGCTGTTTTGAACAAAATTGCATTGCGCTCCTATATTAGTACCGTGGTTACACTTTCGTTCGGAGTGGGTGCTGTTTTTGAACTGCCCGTTTTTATATACTTTCTAACCAAAATTGGTATTGTTACCCCTTCATTTTTAAAAAAAAACAGAAAATATGCGCTGGTTATTGTTTTGATCCTTTCAGCTATTATTACTCCTGCTGATGTTTTTAGCCAGATAATGGTAGCAATACCACTACTCGGATTGTATGAAGTGGGGATACTTGTTTCTAAAAGAGTTTTTGCCAGGCAGAGTAAACTTTCCGGTTAATATTGTTCATCAAAGACTTGTTCTGTAACTTTTTTATGTATATTTACGTCAAATAAGAAAATTACATATGGAGGAATCCCGGTTATATAGAAGCTTCACCAACAGGATTATTGGCGGTGTTGCCGGAGGCTTTGGGGAATACCTGAATGTTGACCCGCTTATCATTCGGATTATTTTTGTTGTTATGGCTTTTGTTGGAGGCAGTGGATTAATTGTATACATACTTCTTTGGATATTTATCCCTGAAAAACCTGATCATTCATTTAATACATATAAAAAAATGGAACAAGAAAAATTCAAAGTTGAAAATCAGTCATCAGCAGGTGAAAAAAAAGATCATTCTAAAGATTATGGGAAAGGCAGCCTTATCGGAGGGATCATCTTAATCACCCTCGGAGTTTTATTTCTGATCGAAAAGTTTTTCCCCCGACTTGATTTTGGCGACCTTTGGCCAATCATTCTGATTGTTGCCGGTATATTAATTTTAAAGAATTCATTTAGTAATCCTAAAAAGTAATAAAATGAATTACAGAAAAATATTTTGGGGCGTTATCCTGATTTTTTTAGGAACGCTTTTTATCCTGAAGAATTTCGGGGTGATTTACTTCCAATGGTTTGCTGTTTTTAGGTTATGGCCTTTGTTACTTGTTTTGTGGGGCATTTCACTAATTCCGGTAAAAAGTTCTGTTAAGCTCCTCTGTGCGTTAGCAACCATTGCGGTCGGGGTGTTAATTTTAGCGCAGATGGATCATCGGTATTTAGGCCTGAGATCATTTAGTCCTCCCTTTTTCCATCATTATTATTGGGACGATGATGCTGAGAAGGATGACAGCCGTAATTACGACTTTGACGATGACATTGATTATAAATATGATAAGGATGTAAGCCAAACCTTTAGTGAACCGTTTGAATCTAATATCAAGGAGGCAGAATTACATCTTGATGCTGTGGCTGGCGATTTTAAATTGGCTGAATGGACAAATGAATTGATTGAATTTGAAAAAACAGGCAGCCTGGGTCGTTATAGTATGACTTCAAAAGACATAGATGATAAAAGGATTATTCATCTTAATCTTCGGAAATCGAATGTGCGATTTAAAAATAGAGGCGATAACGTTGATATTAAATTAAACAGAATGCCTGTTTGGGATTTAGATTTGGATATTGGCGCTGCTAAATTTGATCTTGACCTGAGCGAATTTAAAATCCATGATATCATTATTGATGGGGGGGCAGCAGCTATAACTTTGAAACTTGGCGACAGGCACTATGAAACAAATGTTGATATTGATACAGGTGCATCCTCAATTACAATCAAAATACCTGAAAAGTCAGGTTGTGAAGTGAAAACAAGCACGGTTCTTTCGTCAAAAACCCTTAATGGATTTGAAAAGAAGAATAAACAAGTATACCGTACCGAAAATTTTGAAGTGAGTGAAAATAAAATATATATTTCGATCGACGCTGCGGTTTCTAGCTTGAATGTTCGTCGTTATTAATCATTGAGGCTTCTTTTATTTATACGCGCAATCCTTTTGCAGGAAATCACTGAGAAGAAGGCATAAGTCATCTGGCTTATCGGCGTGAAGCCAATGTGTTGCTCCATCAATAGTTTTAACAACTGCCTGTGGAAAGATGTTGAGAATAAGATCCGAATCATCCTCTTGAATATAATCCGATGCCTCACCTTTGATAAACAACGTAGGATAGTCGTATGTTTTGTCGGTTTCAATGCCCTCTGAAATAAGATCGAGGTTTTCAAAAATTGCTTCCAGGTTAATGCGCCACCCGAACCGACGATCGTTAACGCGGTATAGGTTTTTTAGAATAAATTGACGTAACCGGCTGCTTTTGATCGGTGCTAATTCGGTTTCAACCTCCGAACGCTTTGTTATCTTATCAAAATCAACGGATTGCATAGCGTGAATAATCTCAATATGCGTTTGTCTTGATAGGTATCCTCTGGTGGAGATATCAATAACCACAAGTTTTTTTACCGGAAGTGCTACATCCAAAACAAAATTCATTGCAACTTTCCCTCCCATGGAATGACCTATCAGGATAGGGTTGCTAAGTTCATGGTCTTCAATAAATTCCAACAGGTCGTCATTAAGTGCAAAATAATTAAATGTTGGACTGTGTGGTGACCGTCCATGATTTCGTTGATCAGGGATGAATACCTCAAATTTTTCAGCCAGCCGTTTTCCGATTGTTACCCAGTTATCGGATATGCCCAAAACACCATGCAAAATAATTACCGGATCACCTGATCCAAACCTCCTGTAAAATAATTTCATAAGAAAAGGGAAAAATCATAAAACTTTGTAAATCTTCAATGTATTATTGTTAATCTTAAATCCTGAATAATTAAAAGAAAATATTCAGGCTAGTTCCCTGAGGTACATTTGTATGCTGTTTTCCAGACCCAGGTAAAGGGCGTCAGCAATGAGTGCATGCCCAATAGAAACTTCAAGCAAACCAGGTATATGAGTAGCAAAGTAGTTCAGGTTATTCAGATCAAGGTCATGCCCTGCATTCACTCCAAGTCCGGCCTCCCTGGCTGTATTGGCAGCTAAAATAAAAGGACTGATAGCCTGCTCACTGTTTTTGTGATATTGTTTAGCATAGGATTCCGTATATAGTTCAACACGGTCAGTGCCACAATCCATGGCATGCCCGATCATTAGCGGATCAGGGTCGATGAAGATAGATGTCCTGATCCCGGCATTTTTAAATGTTTGGATAATACCTTTCAAAAAGGATGCATTTTCAATGGTATTCCAACCTGCGTTAGATGTTAAAACACCTGGTGGGTCTGGAACCAATGTTACTTGTTCTGGCCCTACATTCAGTACAAGATCCATGAAAGCTTCCGAAGGATACCCTTCGATATTGAACTCAGTTTTAACCAATGGACGCAAATCCCTCACATCCTGATACCTGATGTGCCTTTCATCGGGACGTGGGTGAACGGTTATTCCCTGGACACCAAATCGCTGACAGTCTACGGCTGCCTTTAAAACATCTGGTACATTGCCACCCCTGGCGTTTCGCAAGGTGGCAATTTTGTTAATGTTTACACTTAATCTAGTCATAAACCCTCCATAAATTCAATCCAACATAAAATTTCTTATGCAAATATACTTTTAGTTTTGCTTTTTAATCAAATAATTCCTCGAGGCTTTGCCTCGGGGGTTCCAATTTCTCCCTCTCCGCCAGCTGGCGGAGAGGGTTGGGGTGAGGTAAAATAAAAAAAAAAGAGTATCATTCATTAGCTATAAAGATCAATAATCTCATTAATTACTAAATATTTTTGCATCTTTGCATTCATTGATATGACTATTATTAATTTTTATTTAATTATTAGGCTGCTTCGATGATTGCAAAAGAATTGATTACCGAAACTTTTCATCCTCTCCAGATGTCTGATTCAGGGACAACAGCTTTGCTTTGGATGGATGAATACAAAGTATCTCATTTGCCGGTAGTTGATGATAGAGCTTTGTTAGGATTAATTACTGAAACGGAAATTTATAACTTATCTGATCCGGATGAGCCTGTTGGGAGCCTGTCGTCAGCTTTTATTCGTGCTGCTGTTAACCAATTTCAACATGTTTATGAAGTAATCAAACTTTTTGATTCCATGAAATTAACGCTGCTCCCTGTAGTTGATGATAAAAACCACTATATTGGGGTGATCACATTGGATCAATTGGTTTATAAATTCTCAAAACTTACTGCTATCTTTAATCCGGGAGGGATTATTATTCTTGAAATTAATGTTAATGATTATATTCTCACTCAAATTGCGCAGATTGTTGAATCGAATGATGCCAAAATCCTCAGTTTGTATTTAACACCTCATGTTGATTCTACTAAAATGGAAGTAACCCTGAAAATTAATAAAAGAGATATCACCCCTATTCTTCAAACCTTCAACCGGTACAATTATGTTGTAAAAGCCTCTTTTTCGGAAGAGGATTTGTTTGATGACCTTCAGGATCGTTATGACTCTTTGCTTAGATATCTTGATGTGTAATCTCCATTGACAGAGAGCGTGTTAACCGTCTAACTTTTTATATCTTTGTTTTTTATTAATATAAATTCTGATCCAAATGAAAATCGGATTATTTGGGAAAACTTTTTCAATAGACCAAAAGAGCTATTTGCAGCAAATGATTGATCAGGTTGAAAAATCAGGCGTTGAGCTCATGGTGTATGAATCCTATTATAACCTCATTCAAAAGCATCTTCGTTTTGAGAATCAAGTTAATTTGTTTCATGATCACCGGGATATTGCCGATAATATTCAATTCTTGATCTCAGTAGGAGGGGATGGTACGTTACTTGATACCATTTCACTTGTTCAAGATTCTGGAATACCGGTGCTTGGTGTTAATATGGGGCGCATGGGGTTCCTTTCAAGTGTTTCTAAAGATGATGGTGTTGCAGCTATTGATGCTTTAATAAGTAACCGATTTAAGATTGAGCAGCGGAGCCTGATCCGCCTGGAAACGGAAGCAGGGATTTTTGGGAAGATGAATTATGCTTTGAACGAATTGAGTGTATATAAGAAAGACCCTCATTCGATGCTTACCATCAGGGTTTTTGTAGATGATTTATTTCTGAATTCATATTGGGCCGATGGCTTGATAATTGCTACTCCTACCGGCTCTACGGCTTACTCATTAAGCTGTGGTGGGCCTATTGTTGTTCCCGGTTCTAAGAATTTTACGATTACCCCTATTGCAACACACAATTTAACCGTGCGACCTATCGTTATACCAGACAAATGTGTTATTAAGATTAAAGTTGAGGGAAGAGAGAAAAAGATATTTGTAAGCCTTGATTCGCGCTTTGAACTGATTGATTCATCGATTGAACTAAAAGTCCTAAAAGAAACTTTCTGCATCAATATGATACAATTAGAGTCAAAGAATTTTTATAAAACAATTAGGGAAAAACTTAATTGGGGAAGAGATATTCGTAACTAAGCATGATTTATCGTCAATTCATTTAAAAAAGCTTAAAAAAATTGATACTTTTGCCCGCTAGTAATAATCGATGAAGAAGTTTTTCATTATACTGGTCATTATATATGCAGCAACACTTTCATTTGCCCAGCGTGGTGAGATAGGGGTTTGGCTTGGGGGGGGGTATTATGCCGGCGACCTCAATCCCAATAAACCATTGTTAATGACGAGGCCCTCTTTTGGTGTTGTTTACCGGCATAATTTTACAACCAGAATTGCTATTAGAGCTGGTGGATATTATGGTACTCTTATTGGCGATGATTCAAAAGCACAGTTTATTACAGAAAGAGGCCTTTATTTTAAGTCAACTATTATTGACGGGTCTTTACTGATTGAATTTAATTTTTTAGATTATTTTATCGGAAGTAAAAGAAATTATTATTCAACGTATATTTTTAGTGGAATCTCAGGGTTTTATTTTAACCCCAAGGCTGAAGATGGCACTGCGTTGAGAAATGTCGGAACTGAAGGGCAAAATAAACCGGAAATTAGTGGCAGGAGTCCTTATGGTATGTTTTCGGCTGCTTTACCTTTCGGTATTGGGTTTAAGTATAGCGTGAATGATAAATTAGGATTATCTCTGGAATGGGGTATGAGGAAAACAATAACTGATTATTTAGATGATATAAGTACAACTTATTTTTTTGAAGGAGATAATACCACACAGAATTATTACGCCGATCCAACAGGTAGGGTCCTGTTTCCTGAAAGAGTAGATGTTGACACACAAGTGCAACGTGGTGATTCACAAAGCAATGACTGGTATGCTTTTCTTGGCGTGATCGTTACCTATAAAATTAGTTTCTATAATCAGAAAAAGTGCAGAGATCAGGATTTTAAACCTCACTATTATAACGTAATTGATTAGATGAAAACAACCTAACAGGTATTGGTAAAGATGAGTAGTAAAGAAAAAATAAACAGGGAAACTTTGCCGGATCATATTGCAATTATAATGGATGGTAATGGCAGGTGGGCAAAATTGAGGGGGAGACCACGGATATTTGGCCATGAAAACGGTGTACAAGCTGTGCGTGAAACAGTGGAAGCGGCAGCTGAACTTGGAGTGAAATATTTAACCCTGTACGCTTTTTCTACTGAGAACTGGAACCGCCCACGGATTGAAGTAAATGCTTTAATGAAGTTACTCGTTAAATCTATTCGCTCAGAAACGAAAACGTTACAAAAAAATAATATTCGCCTGCAGGCGATTGGCGACCTTCATAGCCTTGGCAGAACAGGTTATAATGAATTGTTAACTGCTATTAATAAAACAGCTCATAATACACGAATGACGCTTATACTGGCGCTGAGTTACAGCGCGCAATGGGAAATAGTTCAGGCTGTTAAATCAATTGCAGAAAAAGTGAAAAATAATAAATTGGCTGTTGCTGAAATCAATAAAGAGCTTTTTTCTGCACACCTTACAACAGCCTCTTTTCCTGATCCCGAGTTACTCATTCGTACCAGTGGCGAATCCAGGATCAGTAATTTTTTATTATGGCAAATAGCTTATACTGAATTGTATTTTACACCCAGGTTATGGCCCGATTTTAGAAAAGAAGACCTGTATGAAGCTATCATAAATTATCAAAACAGAGAAAGAAGGTTTGGCATGACTCACGATAAGGTTGTGTAAATAAAATGAAAATAAAAAATTTCATCATATGGTTTTTTTTGGTAGTAGCTACTGTTACTACTGCCCAAGGTCAGGTTTCTCTTGGAGATGATCTTTCTGAGGTTGATTATTCAAAACCCAGGGAATATGAAATTGGGGGCATAACCATTTCTGGAGTTCAATACCTTGATAATAATGTGTTAATTATGTTATCAGGATTGTATGTTGGAGGAGAGATCATGGTACCGGGTGATAATATATCTGATGCCATTCACAAACTATGGGATCAGGGTCTGTTTGAGAATATACGAATTACGGCAACAAAAATCCAGGACGATTATATTTTCCTGGATATCAACCTAAAGGAGCGAGCCCGCCTCTCAAAATTTTCATTTTCAGGAATAAACAAATCCGATGCTGATAATATTCGTGACGATATTAAACTGGTCTCAGGTGATGTAGTAACAGAAAATTTGATCATCCGATCCACCAATTTTATTAAAAAGTATTATACCGATAAAGGATTTTTGGATACGGAAGTTAATATCCTCCAAACTGCTGACACCTCAAAGGTAAATCATGTAATCCTTGATATTCAGATTGAAAAAAAGGATAAAGTAAAAATATATCAGATTAATATCTTTGGGATTGATAACCTGACTGAGGCTCAGGTTGAAAGGGCATTTAAGTCAACCAAAGAGAAAAGTGTTGTCCAACCCATGGATCATACTGATACGCTATTCATTTCCACTCTCGAAGCATCAATGGGACTTGATATGATCGATGTAGTGAATAATACCGGACAGTATTTTTCCGATAACATGAAACTCAGGATCTTCAAATCGTCAAAATATATTGAAGAGGACTTTAAAGAGGATAAACTTAATCTTATCAAGAAATATAATCAGCTGGGCTTTAGAGATGCTGTGGTCATTAAAGACTCGGTTTATAAAAACCCTGATAATACGATTTCAATTGATGTGTATATCAATGAAGGTAGTAAATATTTTTTCCGGAATATTACCTGGATAGGAAATACGAAGTACACCTCCCGACAACTAAATTCAGTTTTAAAGATTGAAAAAGGAGACGTGTACAATTTGGATATCTTAAATACGAACTTGTCTTTTAATCCCAATGAGCTTGATGTTAGCTCATTGTACCTGGATGATGGATATCTTTTTTTCCAGGTTGATCCGGTGGAGGTGTTAGTTGAAAATGATTCGATTGACATCGAAATGCGTATTTATGAGGGCAAGCAGGCTACCGTTAGCAAGGTTTCCATTAAAGGAAATACCAGGACCAATGATCATGTGATTATTAGAGAATTACGTACCAAACCAGGTCAATTATTTAACCGGTCCGATATTATCCGTACAACACGTGAACTGGCTCAATTACGATATTTTAACCCCGAAGCCATCAATCCTGTTCCAATGCCTAACCCGGCAGATGGTACAGTTGACATTGAGTATGAGGTGGAGGAAACATCCGCTGATCAGGTTGAGTTATCAGGAGGATGGGGTTATGGAAAGGTTATTGGAACAGTTGGAGTTTCATTTAATAATTTTTCTATTAATAATATTTTCAAAAAGCATGCCTGGCGCCCTGTCCCTTCTGGCGATGGACAGAAATTGTCGCTTAGATTACAATCATATGGTAAAGGTTATATAAGTTACAATATGTCGTTTACCGAGCCTTGGCTGGGTGGCAAAAAACCAAACTCTTTTACAGTTTCGTATTTTCATTCATTGTACTCAAATGGATTCCCAAAGGATGATATTGGACGCCAGTCATTTCTATTGGATGGATTGGTGTTCTCGTTGGGGAAAAGGCTGACATGGCCGGATGATTTTTTTACTCTCGTCCAAAGCGTAAGCTTACAATGGTATAAGCTTAATAATTATACGAGTGTCTTTTCATTCGGGACAGGTACAGGCAATTATAATAATTTTGCATATATAGTTACACTTGCCAGAAATTCCATCGATGCCCCCATTTTTCCTCGTTCAGGTTCAGAAATATCCCTCACCATGGAGTTAACACCTCCGTATTCCTGGTTTAATAATACAAATTATGAACTGTTATCTGATACTGAGAAGTACAAATGGGTTGAATACCATAAATGGTATTTTAAGGCTTATCTGTATAAAAAAATAGCTGGTAATCTGGTAGTTGCACTCAAATTCAGGTATGGATTCCTTGGAACGTATAATAAGATAATTGGAGTTACACCTTTTGAAAGATTTTACCTGGGTGGTGATGGGCTGTCGGGTTACAACAATATGGATGGAAGAGAGATCATTGGTTTCAGGGGCTACGCTAACGAATCGTTAACGCCACAATATTATAAAGACCATAACCATGGAGCAACTATATATAGCAGGAATACACTTGAGCTAAGGTATCCGGTTTCATTGAACCCCAGTGCAACCATCTATGCCTTGGCCTTCCTTGAAACAGGTAATTCCTGGTCGGATTTTGAATCATTTAATCCGTTTTCTCTGTATAGAGCTGCCGGCTTTGGCGTCAGGGTGTTCCTTCCAATGTTCGGGTTACTTGGTCTTGACTGGGGGTATGGCATCGATCCGGTTCCCGGCCTGCCAAATGCCAATGGTGGCCAGTTCCACTTTTCCATTAATTCATCAATCGATTAATTTGGTATAGTTTTTGAGTTCTATATGATGTTAATGTTCTTTTTAGGCTGAATTATTCGCATTTTTACTAATAATATCAAAATTTATTTAAAAAACTATTTGGAGGACGTATGAAAAAATTAGTTTTAATAGCAGTCATGATTTTTAGCGTTTTTGCTTTTGCCACTGCTCAGAAATTTGCTTATGTTGATACTGATTATATCCTGGAGAACATTCCTGAATATAACGATGCCAAGGCTTTATTGGATGACTTGGCCGAACAATGGCAGCATGAAATTGAAGAAAAATATGCAGAAATTGATCAGCTTTACAAAGCATACCAGGCCGAAGCCGTCTTGTTACCTGAAGATATGAAGAAAAAAAAGGAAGATGAGATTATTAAAAAGGAGAAAGCGGTGAAAGAATTACAACGACAGATATTTGGCCAGGACGGGGAATTATTCAAAAAACGTCAGGAATTGATTAAACCAATACAGGAGAAGATTTACAATGCCATCGAAGAAATGGCTGTGCAACGTAATTATGCGGTAATCTTTGATAAATCAGGAAGCCTAACCATGCTTTTTTCAGATGCCAAATATGATTTAAGTGACGATGTATTGGATGAATTAGGATATAGTTATAACACAGGGAAATAATTTTTTCTTTCATTTGCTATTTATAGTACACAAATCATTTCATTTATTTATATATTTGCCCCTCCTTTGTTGTAACCATTTAATATTATAGAGCATATTATGAAAAAAATTGGAAAAGTATTTATTGTAGTTTTTTTATTTTTGATGGCAGGTTCATTATCAGCCCAAACCGGAGAGAAATTTGGCCATTTGGATTTTGCCGAATTGTATAATTCTATGCCTGGACTTGACTCTGTTAAAATCCGGTATGAACAGTATGCAAGAACTATTCAGCGACAATTTGATGCAATGCAAGGTGAATTAGAAAACAAGGTTCTTGATTATCAGACAAACCTCGAAACTATGTCTACAATTATTAAACAGACCAAAGAGAAAGAGATCCAGGATTTACAGGCACGGATGGAAGCTTTTCAGTATTCCGCGCAGCAAGATATGCAGAGTAAAGAGGCTGAATTGACAGCTCCTTTGATTGAAAAAGCCGAAAAGGCAGTAAAAGAAGTCGCAAAAGAGCATGGCTTTACTTATATCTTTAATACTACTGGAGGCTTGGTCCTTTTTGCCGACCCGGGTGATGATATCCTCGACCTTGTAAAAGCTAAGCTAGGCATCCAATAAATTGCAGAAAATTATTTTGTAATGATGGTTATTCCTTATTAAGAGGGAGGAGAATCTGTAATATTTATCTCTTTTTCGTAGTCATTATTGATGACTTTGGGATAGTCGATCGAATAATGCAACCCCCTGCTTTCTTTTCTGTCCATTGCCATTTTAATGATCAGGTATGCATTATTAATCAAGTTGCGTAATTCACAAATTTTGACCGAAACGTTTGATTTGTGATACAACTCTTCTGTTTCTCTGTAAATAATTTCAAGGCGGTCGAGCGCTCGCTGTAATCTGAGGTTAGATCGAACAATTCCTACGTAATGGGTCATGATTGACTGTAATTCCTTGATAGTTTGAGTGATCAAAATCAGCTCTTCATTCATCACCATACCTTCATCATCCCAGGCTGGGATATGCTGTTTCAGATCGATAGTTTCGAGTCGTTTTATTGAATCGATACCTGCCCGGTGTGAAAAAACCAACGATTCAAGAAGCGAATTAGAAGCCAAACGATTAGCGCCGTGTAATCCTGTTGAAGCGCACTCCCCTGAAGCATATAAATTGTAGATAGATGTTCTGGCCCATTTATCAACTTTGATACCACCACAAGCATAATGCGCTGCGGGAACAACAGGTATCATCTCATTTGTGATATCAATACCTATACTCAAACACTTGGCATAAATGGTTGGGAAATGGTTTATTAAGTCATTCTTGTCAATATGGCGGCAATCGAGGCACACATAATTATCCCCTGATATCTTCATCTCATTGTCAATGGCACGGGCAACAATATCTCTCGGAGCAAGGCACCCTCTTTCATCGTATTTGTGCATGAATTCTTCCCCTTTAATGGTTTTCAAGATGGCACCAAAGCCTCGCAAAGCCTCGGTAATTAAAAAGGATGGTTTTTCTGTCGGATTGTAAAGAGCAGTAGGGTGAAACTGAATAAATTCCATTTTTTCAACAAGGCCTTTAGCTCTGTAAACCATGGCAATCCCATCTCCTGTAGCAATCTCAGGATTGGTTGTTATGCTGTATACGTTTCCAACCCCCCCAGTACTGATCATCGTTTTTCTGGCCAGGAGAGTAAAAATTTCCTTATTTTTTCTATTAAACACATATGCTCCGTAGCAGGTAATGTCTTTTGTTTTTCTGGTTACCTTTTGGCCAAGGTGGTGCTGCGTTATGATATCTATTACGAAATGATCTTCTAAAATCTCTATAGTTGGATTCTTTCTTACCTGATTCAAAAGAGTAAGCTCAATCTCTTCTCCGGTATGGTCTTTATGATGTAATACCCTTTGCTCTGAGTGACCTCCTTCTTTTGCCAAATCATACTGGCCTGATTCCTTTTTATCAAACTGCGCACCCCATTCAATCAGCTCTTTTATCCGATCGGTAGATTCGGTAATAGTAATGCGAACGATCTCTTCATCACTAAGTGCATCTCCAGCTACAATGGTGTCCTGAATATGTTTTTCATAAGAATCAGGTGTATACATAACAGCTGCAACACCACCCTGTGCATATCTGGTTGCAGTTTCATCTGCCTTTGTTTTAGTTATGATACACACGCTACCAAAGCTTGCTACTTTTAATGCATAAGTTAAACCGGCAATACCTGATCCGATAACCAGAAAATCAAATTTTTTCCTCATTATCTATAAGTTTAGAAGGGTTTTCAAGCATCTCTTTTACTTTTACCAGAAATCCCACAGATTCAGGATCCTTCCTGAAGTTAGTATATAATTCTTCAATCAAAGCCGGATCAGCATTTTGAAGATATAATAACTTATCCATGAATTAGATTAACTGATTAAATTAGTGCAAAATTAACGAATTTATAGATAATTTTTCGGCAATTAGCCATGTATCTGAGTAAACAAAAAAAGTCCACATTGTTGTGGACTTTTTTTAATTCTTAATGATTGCAATTAATGTACCTTATCTAACCTCTTTTGTGTTAGAATTATTCCGGATGAATTGCTTCTACCGGGCACACGTCTGCGCATGATCCACAATCAGTACAGATGTCGGGATCTATTACGTAGATGTCACCTTCAGAGATTGCCTCAACAGGGCATTCGTCAATGCATGTTCCACAAGCAGTACAATCATCAGTGATTTTGTAAGCCATAACTTAATAAAATTAAGGTTAATAATAAAAGTAATTGTTATTTATGTTTATTACGCTGCAAATATATTTTAAATATTCTTGAATAATGCAAAAAAAAGAGAAAAAAGTTGAATGTATCATTGATAAATGATATAACTTTGCCCTTGATTTTTAAACCATTAAAGATGTCAACAGAAACAAAAAAGAAGACGATCAAGTTAAAAGATGTGGTGGTTAAATTTGCTGGCGATTCGGGCGATGGAATGCAGCTAAGTGGCACTCAGTTTTCCGATACTTCTGCTTTTGTAGGTAACGACCTCTCCACTTTTCCCGACTATCCATCTGAGATCAGGGCTCCGCAAGGAACCATGGCTGGTGTTTCAGGGTTTCAGGTACATATTGGTTATAAGGAGGTAAAAACTCCCGGCGACCAGGCAGATGTTTTGGTGGCTATGAACCCCGCCGCCCTGAAAGCCAATATGAGATGGGTTAAAAAGGGAGCTACAATCATAATAGATATTGATAATTTTGATTCCAGACATTATAAAAGAGCAGGCTATATAGAGGATCCTCTTGAAGATGATTCGCTGGATGGCTATAACGTTGTAAAAGCACCGATTAGTACCCTGAATTTAGCAACTACCAAAGAGCTTGGTTTGGATAGCAAAACGGCCGAAAAAACAAAAAATCAATTTGCTGTTGGTATTTTATATTGGCTTCTTGAAAGGGACCTGAATTTTGGCGAACAATTTTTGGATGAAAAGTTTGCTTCCAAGCCTTTGTTAGCCAAAGCCAACAAATTGGTTTTAAGGGCCGGTTACGATTACGCTGAAACAATTGAAGCCTTGAGGTCCCGGTTTATGATATTGCCAACCAAAGACCGAAAAGGTAAGTTTCGTAATTTTACGGGAAATATTGCTGTAGCCTGGGGTTTGATGGCCGCTTCAGAACGATCGGGAAGGCCTCTTTTTCTTGGTTCATATCCTATTACGCCTGCAACGGAGATTCTTCAGGAATTAGCAAAACGAAAACATCTGGGAGTTAAAACCTTTCAGGCAGAGGATGAACTTGCCGGGATTAACTCGGCTATTGGTGCCAGTTTTGCAGGAAATTTGGCTGTAACTACTACCTCTGGCCCTGGCCTGGCTTTGAAAAGTGAAGCTATTGGCCTGGCTGTGATTACTGAGTTACCGCTTGTTATTATTGATGTACAAAGAGGAGGCCCTTCAACGGGATTACCAACAAAAACTGAACAGGGCGATTTGCTTCAGGCGCTTTTTGGCAGAAACGGAGAAAGTCCGACCGTTGTTATTGCTGCCTCTACACCAGCAGATTGCTTTAGGTATAGTTACATGGCGTCAAAAATTGCCATCGAACATATGACTCCTGTCATTTTATTAACAGATGGATACCTTGCCAATGGGTCTGAGTTGTGGAAACTGAAGAAAGTCTCGTCCTTGCCACGAATAGATCCTCCTATGGTTGAGGATTATGACCCGGATTATCAGCCATATAAGAGAAATTACAAAAAATTGAACCGCTATTGGGCATTACCCGGCCAAAAAGGATTACGCCACAGAATTGGTAGTCTTGAAAAAGAAGATGTTACTGGCGATGTTTCGCATGATCCGCTGAACCATGAAAAAATGGTGCGCCTAAGGGAAAAGAAAGTTCAACGGGTGGCTAATTATATCCCTGAACAGAAAGTGTTCGGTGAGAAAACCGGAGATCTACTGGTGGTTGGATGGGGTGGCACATATGGCTCTCTCTTAAGCGCTGTTCAGGAACTTCAGGAAAAAGGAAATAAGATAAGCCTTGCTCAATTTAACTATATAAAACCGTTACCGAAAAATACCAGAGAAATATTTAAAGGCTTTAAAAAGATTGTTGTTTGTGAATTGAACCTTGGACAATTTGCCTTGTATCTTAGGGCCAGGCTCCCGGAGTTTGAATTGATACAATATAATAAAATTCAAGGACTACCATTTATGATCTCCGAGTTAAAAAGAAAGTTTAAAAAAATCCTGAAAGAGGTAAAGTCATGAAAACAGAGGTGCCAACAATAATTGAAAGTGAACCGTTGCTTTCCCGAAGCGATTTTAAACTTGATAAACCAGTTAAATGGTGTGCAGGTTGTGGCGACTATGCTGTTTTATCATCTGTTCAAAATGCTCTGCCTGAAATAGGTGCTAAAAAAGAGAATGTTGTTTTTGTTTCAGGTATTGGATGCTCTTCCCGGTTTCCATATTATATCAATACTTTTGGGTTTCACGGCCTACATGGCAGAGGTGCCGCAATTGCCTCTGGATTGAAGATTGCCAACCCTGATTTAAGTGTTTGGCACATCACAGGTGATGGCGATAGCATGGCCATAGGAGGTAATCACTTTATCCATATCATAAGACGGAACATTGATGTTAATATCTTATTGTTTAATAATAAGATTTATGGATTAACAAAGGGCCAGTTTTCCCCAACAACACCTAAGGGCAGCAAAACAAAATCATCACCAGATGGAACTATTGAAAATCCATTTATTCCCGGGGAGTTAGCCATGGGTGCAGGAGGATCATTCTTTGCAAGGGTAGTTGATACCGAACCGAAACGAATGAAAGAAGTTTTTGTTCTGGCGGCAAAACATCATGGTACTTCCGTTGTAGAAATTTTACAGAATTGCGTGATTTTTAATAATAAAATTCACCAGGAAATTACCGGGAAAAATGTGAGAGATGATAATCAAATATACCTCGAGCATGGAAAACCTATGATATTTGGTAAAGAGCGAAATAAAGGTTTGATTCTTAAGGGATATAGATTGGAGGTCGTGACTATAGGAGAAAACGGGATTAACGAAGATGATATTCTGGTGCATAATGCGTCAAGCTCTGACGATGCTCTGCATTATATGCTCGCCCGAATGACATTACCGGAGTACCCGGTTGCCACCGGAGTTATTAGAGATTATGAATGTTGTGTTTTTGAGGAACTTCTTTTTCAACAAATTAATAAGGCAAAAGAGAATACTTCTATTAAAACCGTTGATGATCTGATAAACAGCGGTAACGTCTGGACAATATAATGCTTCAGAAATTTATTAATTATTTTCAAAGGCTTAGACTTTTTAACCCCGAAACAGACAAGATTTTACTTGCCGTTAGCGGAGGAATGGATTCTGTTGCCCTGGCAGATCTTTTTTACCGGGCAGGTTATCTTTTTGGTATAGCTCACTGTAACTTTCAGCTCAGAGGAGAAGAGTCGGAAATGGATGCTCATTTTGTCGAACAAATGGCGTCACGAATGAATTGTGAATGTTACGTGGAACGATTTAATACGGATGAGTACGCTAAACAACATGGGGTTTCGGTACAGATGGCAGCTCGGGAACTCAGGTATAAATGGTTTGACCAATTGCTGAGTGAAAAAGGCTACCATTACCTTGCAACTGCTCACCACCTGGATGATCAGATTGAAACTTTTTTTATCAACCTTCTTCGTGGAACAGGTATTGCTGGCTTGCACGGTATTTTGCCAATGCAAAATAATGTAATCCGCCCCCTGATGTTTTCCAATCGAAAAGAAATCGAAAATTATATTAATGATAATCAATTGAATTTCAGGATAGATAAATCAAACCTGTCTCTTAAATATCAACGAAACAAAATACGACTGCAACTAATACCTGTACTTGCTGAAATTAATCCGGATTACCAAAGGGCAATGAATGAAACCATTGAGCGAATAAAAAATTCTGAAATTATTTACAGGAAAGAAATAGATGCAATAAAGAAAAAAATTATTAAGACGGGAAAAGATAATGCCATTAAGCTATCCATTCCTTCTCTAAAAAAATTATCGCCCCTGAACGCATGGTTATTTGAGTTTCTTTCCCCTTATGGTTTTAATTATCAGGTGGTTAAGGATATTATCCGATCTTTTGATGCTATCTCAGGTAAAACATTTTACTCAAAAACCCATCGTTTGGTCAAGGATAGAGATGTTTTGATCATTATTCCTGATGAAAAAAATAATCTTAATGCCACTTACATGGTGCAAAGAGGAGTTACCTCCCTGTCTGAACCATTTATGTTATACATGGAGATAATAAGCGATCCTGGTAACTATAAAATCGAGGCTTCCGCTTCTGTTGCCTGTCTGGACTATGATAAGCTTACCTTTCCATTGATGCTCCGGAGATGGAGAGAAGGCGATGCGTTTCACCCATTGGGTATGAGTGGAAGAAAAAAAATAAGCGATTTTTTTATTGACAATAAAATTTCTCTTCCTGAAAAAAAAGGCGCATGGTTATTGATCTCTGGAAATGATATTGTATGGTTGATCGGGCACAGAATTGACGAACGCTTTAAGATCACTTTCAATACAAAAAATATCTATCGGCTGGAAATAAGATAATTCCATGCTTAAGATAAACAGATATACATAATAATATAACAAAATTTAACAATTCCGGTTTATCCGTATTTATTACCTTTGCAGCCTCAAATCATATTCATTTTAATTTGAACAATATGACTTATTTTAAGAAAGCCTACCTGTTATCAACCTTCATTTTCCTGTTTTCTTTCCTCGGAAGTTCACAGATTTATGAACCAGTTAAGTGGTATTTTGAAAGCAACGAGATCGAAAGCAATGAAGTTGAACTAATTTTCAAAGCAACGATAGAATATAAATGGCATCTTTATTCTCAGGATATTCCTATGAGCCCTCCGGCTACAACCTTTGTGTTTGAGAATATTGAGGGGTATGAACTAATCGGTAATGTTGAGGAATCAATAGCCATTGAGGAGTACGACGATAATTTTGAAATGGTCCTTAAGTATTTTGCAGAGGAAGCCATCTTTACCCAAAGAGTACGTTTGCTCACCAACGAGCCTGTAACAGTAAAGGGATATGTAAATTTTATGTGTTGTGATGATACAAAATGCCTGCCTCCTGATGATGAGGAGTTTTCATTTACCTTTCATGGTGATCAAGATGCCTCAACTCAACTTTCTTCAGAATCAGAGGAGAAGAAAGAACTTTCGGTTCCTGGTTTGGAGTCTCTGACATTGGGTGTTGGAGAAGAAATCCCGGCAAATGAAGAAGATCAAGTAGCCGATGAGGTTACTGTGCCCGATGTTCAAGGTAAAATGAAACGGTCATTGTGGGTGTTTTTCTTTGTTGCTATGCTGGCTGGTTTTGCTGGTATATTAACACCTTGCGTTTTTCCCATGATACCAATGACCGTGACCTTCTTTATGCATGATAGTGAAAATAAGAAAAGGGCAAGGTTCCAGGCTATTGTTTATGGTATTTCCATTATTGCTATATATACCATCGTCGGTACTATTGTTGCTGTTACACTTGGAGCGAATTTTGCAAATTTCCTTAGCACGCACTGGGTTCCTAATGTAATCTTTTTCCTGATTTTTATGATTTTTGCTGCCTCTTTTCTGGGGGCATTTGAGATTACGCTACCAAGCTGGATGATCACCAAAGCGGATAAACAAGCGGATAAAGGTGGATTTACCGGTGCCTTTTTTATGGCTTTTACCCTTGTTTTGGTTTCCTTTTCTTGTACCGGCCCATTGGTTGGAGCTATTCTTGTTGAATCAGCTGGAGGTGATGTGCTGAAACCAATTATCGGCATGTTTGGGTTTTCACTGGCTTTTGCATTGCCTTTTACATTGTTTGCATTTTTTCCATCATGGCTTGCTAACCTTCCCAAATCAGGGGGGTGGCTTAACTCCGTTAAAGTGATCCTGGGTTTTATTGAGCTGGCATTGGGCCTGAAGTTTTTAAGTATAGCTGACCAGACCTACCATTGGGGACTCCTTGATCGTGAAGTTTACCTGGCTTTTTGGATTGTTATTTTCACCCTGATGGGATTGTATATTTTAGGTAAATTGAAATTTTCTCATGATAGCGATCTTCCATTCATCAGTGTCACTAGAATTACATTGGCAATTATTACATTTTCTTTTGTTGTTTACATGATACCAGGCATGTTTGGCGCACCACTTAAAGCATTATCAGGGTATATGCCACCACAACAATCTCATGATTTTGATTTAAATAACATCATTCGCGAGAATACGCAATTTACGACGGGCTCAAGAGGTGATGATCATACGCGAACCTCTATCTGTGAAAGACCGAAATACAGTGACTTTCTTCATTTACCTCATGGATTGGAAGGGTACTTCGATTATGAGCAGGGCCTTAAATGTGCACAGGAACAAAATAAACCCATGTTTATTGATTTTACCGGTCACGGGTGTGTTAACTGCCGTGAAATGGAAGCCAACGTTTGGTCAGATCTGAAGGTGCTAAAACGGTTACGGGATGATTTCATCGTTATTGCTCTTTATGTTGATGATAAAACTAAGTTGCCCGAAGAAGAATGGATCGTTTCGGCATATGATGGTAAAACGAAAAAAACTATTGGAAAAATATATGCTGATTTTCAGATTTCCAGGTTCAATGTAAATGCTCAACCTTACTATGTTTTATTGGATAATAAAGGTGAGATGCTCATTCCTCCAAGGGCATACGATCTGGACATTCAGGAATTTGTTGATTTTTTAGATAACGGAATTGAAGAGTTTAAAAAGAGATAGTTATACTTCCTAGCTGCTTTATGAAGAATTCTTTTTTATTTCATCAACTCCACATAATATTTATAAAAATAAGTTATGGTCTCAATTCCGTTAAAGAATTGAACTAACGGGAAATTCTCGTTAGGTGAATGGATCGCATCCGATTCAAGGCCAAAACCCATAAGAATGGATTTGATCCCTAATTTTTCTTCAAAAGTGGAAATAATGGGAATGCTGCCGCCACTTCTAACAGGAACCGGTTTCTGGCCATAAGTTTCGGTATAGGCTTTATCAGCTGCTTCATAAGCTATCATATCGGTAGGGGATACATATCCCTGCCCACCATGTAATGACTTAACATTTACTTTAACATAAGGCGGAGCAATAGCTTTGAAGTGTTTTTCGAACAGTTCACTGATTTTTATATGATCCTGGTTTGGAACCAGGCGCATGGATATTTTAGCAAAAGCTTTGGAAGGTAAAACGGTCTTTGCCCCTTCACCGGTATAACCACCCCAGATACCATTAACATCAAGAGCAGGCCGGATACCCGTACGTTCATTTGTGGTAAACCCTTTTTCTCCTGAAACTTCATCAATATCCAGGGCTTTTTTGTACTCATCCAGGTTAAATGGCGCTTTCGCCATTTCCGCTCTCTCTTCATCACTCACTTCCATAACATCATTATAGAACCCGGGGATTGTGATCCTGTTGTTTTCATCGGTTAATGACGCGATCATTTTTGCCAGGACATTAGCCGGATTGGCAACTGCTCCACCAAACAACCCGGAATGCAGATCCTTGTTCGGCCCTGTTACTTCAACCTCCATAAAACTAAGCCCTCGCAATCCGGTGGTAATAGAAGGGATGTCTGTGGCAATCATACCCGTATCAGAGACAAGGATGATGTCAGCTTTTAACATTTCTTTATAATTATCGCAGAATTTACCAAGATTAGGAGATCCAATTTCTTCTTCGCCTTCAATCATGAACTTGACATTACACGGCAATGTGTTTGATCGTATCATGTACTCAAAAGCTTTTGCATGCATAAAAGCCTGCCCTTTATCATCATCTGCTCCCCTTGCATAAATAATTTCATTTCTGATTTCCGGTTCAAAAGGTTTCGTTTTCCATAAATCCAGCGGATCAACAGGCATTACATCCATATGTCCATATATCAGGACAGTAGGAAGATCCGGATCGATGATCTTTTCTCCATACGTGACTGGATTTCCTTCTGTTTCAAAAATTTCTGCCTTGTCGGCACCAGCATCCAGTATTGTTTTTTTCCAATATTCTGCTGCCTTCATCATATCAGGTTTGTGCTCAGACAACGAACTGATAGAGGGAATACGGATCAATTCAAAAAGTTCTTCAAGAAAGCGATCTTTATGCTTTTCAATGTATTGTTTTATGTTTTCCATTATGTATTTTTATTTAATTTATTATTATTATTATTATGTTTATTTTTAATAAAATATCCTGGTGTAAGGTTACACAAAGAAGTTACAAAGTTTCTCTTTGATGATTTTCAGGATTAGGAAAAGGCAAAAGTAATAATTCTCAACAAAAAGGATACTAAAAACAGTTGAAATGTTTAAATTTGCCCTCCTGTATTTTAAAAAGAAACAGTAAAGAAATGGCAAAAATAAGATTAGCGATCAATGGATTTGGACGAATTGGCAGGATAACATTTCGATACCTGTTGGAAAGAAAAATGATCGATATTGTTGCGGTAAACGACCTTACCAGTTCAGAAATCATCGCTCATCTCGTGAAATATGATTCTGTCCACGGCGCGTTTAAAGGCGAAATCTCAGTTGATGGTGATTATCTTATTGTTAATGGTCGTAGAATAAGGGTTTTGTCGGAAAAAAATCCGGAAAAACTACCATGGAAAGAGCTTGATATTGATATAGTTATTGAATCAACCGGTGAATTTACAACCAGAGGGAAAGCCTTAAAACATATCAAAGCAGGAGCAAAAAAAGTAATTATCTCTGCGCCTGCCAAAGGCAAGTCCAACAATGTAAAATACCTTGTTCTTGGTATCAACGACCATATTTTAAGCAAAGACGATGTTGTGATTTCTAATTCTTCATGCACCACCAACTGTGTTGCACCACTTATCAAGATACTTGATGAAAACTGGGGCCTGGAAAAAGGTTTTATCACAACGGTTCACTCCTATACAAAAGATCAAAACCTTATTGACGGGCGTCACAGCGACCTTCGTCGTGGTCGTGCAGCGGCACATTCTATTATTCCCACAACGACTGGAGCAGCTAAAGCCGCAACCAGGATATTTCCTCATCTGAAAAGGAATTTAGGAGGTGCCGGCATAAGGGTTCCTGTGCTAAATGGTTCGCTGACTGACCTTATCTGTACACTGAAAAAACCAACAAGTATCGAAGATATCAACAAAGCCTTTAAAAAAGCTGCTGAAGGAAAAATGAAAGGGATTTTGCAATATACGGAAGATTGTATTGTTTCGTCAGATATCATAGGTAATACCCATTCAGCTGTTTTTGATGCTCATCTGACAGCTGTCCTGGGAGATAAAAATAAACTGGTAAAAGTAGTGGCATGGTATGATAATGAAGCAGGCTATGCTGCCAGGCTGGTTGAACTTGTTGAGAAATGGATGAGTTTGTAAATGGCTATTTGTAATATTTTAATTCAAGTTCATTCCCGTCAAATACAGCATAAGAAAAATTGGTTAGCCAATCCCCCAGAATAATAAACCGTGTTTTTTCATTAAGTCTGATATCCAAAGGAAGATGACGGTGGCCAAAAACAAAATAATCAATATCCTTATCTTCTTTTAGAATATTTAGACTGTATTTATATAGCATTTCATCATGAAAGTCATTGATTTTTTCTTTACGTCCTTCCTTTGCAATGTGGGCATAACGGCTTTTTTTTGAAAAATATAACCCCATACGTGTGCCAATGTCAGGATGCAACCAGTTAAATAACCACTGGTTGGGTCGAAATGCAAACACTTTTTTTAGGAATTTGTACCCGGTGTCTCCCGGCCCAAGCCCGTCGCCATGAGCAAGGTAAAATCTTTTATTCCCAAATATTTTTATCTCCGGTTGGCGAAAAAGCTGAATATTGATTTCCTTCTGAAGGTAATCAAACGCCCAAACATCATGATTCCCTTTAAACAGATAGACCGGGATTCCCGAATCGGTGATTTCGGCAAGCTTTCCTAAAATACGGACAAACCCTTTTGGTATTACCGTTTTGTATTCAAACCAGAAATCAAAAATATCGCCCATTAAATAAATTTCACCCGCATCACTCCTGACCTCATCCAGCCATGTTACAAACAGTTTTTCTCTTATTAAACTATTTTCATAATCAGGGACACCAAGGTGAAAGTCTGAAGCAAAATATATCTTTTTTTTTCCGGCCATTACATTAATGATGAATTCAGCGCTAATTTACATAGTTTTGTTGAATTACTTCTGTTAATTTTATTTTTCCCCATTGCTCTCTTGCATGCGAGTTTTAATATTTAAAACACGTTGATGGTGATCTATGGAATGCTTATTGTTGGGATATTTTATTGATAATCCGCTATCTATTTTTTCAAAATATTCAATATCATTTTCTTCATTCAATAAATAATTATTTCCAAAACGATAGTTAATGGCAAAAAGAGCTGCAAGTGTTGCAGGGTGGTTCTCTATGAATTCTATCACCTGTTTTTTCTGACTTATTCTTAGTGAGTCAAATATCATATTTAAAGAATCCCTCACCATATAAAAATCACTATCATGCTGTCTGGAGCGGAATGTAACGTAAAGCTCCTCTACTTTATCCCGCCTTCTTTTTGTTTTAGTTAGATATGATTGTAGGAGCAAGGATTGATCGGATCCCTGGATGTGATATCCCTCATCAATCGTTGAATATTTTGCATTAATCGAAATTCGGTCTCCTTTATGGATAATTAAAATGATATATTCGTCTGATTCGTTTTGAAGGAGAAATATTCCGGCTTCCTGAGGAATAAACTGAAAATGAAATTCCCCGGTTTGGTTCTTTAAAAACGTTGAATCAATGGCAAAGATATTTTTGCTATCCAGTTCCAATAAAACTAGTTGCTTTCCCTCACCTCCTGTTATTTTACCGGTAATCTCACATACTTCATCTTCAGATAATGGGGGATTACAACTGAATATGGAGGCTATAAAAAGCCCGAAAGAAAGGATCAAATATTTTTTGAATTCCATTAACTTGACTCCAATAATTCCCTGATAAGCAACGTCATTTTTGGCTCAACTTTGCTCGCAGCTTCCATCACATCTGCGTGAGTTACTTCTACTATCCTACCCTCAATACCAAGGTCGGATATAACAGAAATAGCGAAACATTTCAGTTTCATTTGACGTGCTGTAATAACTTCAGGGATAATAGACATTCCCACAGCATCTGCACCAATAGTTCTGATGTATCTGTATTCTGCCGGTGTTTCAAAGCATGGTCCGGTAACGGCAGCTAAGACACCTGATTTGGTTGAAATATTATTTTTCAGGGCGATTGTTTTTACTTTTTGGATAATTTCGCTGTTATAAGGCTCACTCATATCAGGGAACCGGTCGCCAAAGCCTGGATTATATGGCCCAATCAAAGGATTACCTGACATGAGATTGATCTGGTCTTCAACGATCATCATGTCACCGATATTAAAATCTGGATTAACCCCTCCACTGGCATTCGATAGGATCAATAACTCGATGCCCAGGTTTTTAAGCACCCGAACAGGTAAGGATAGTTTATTGAAAGAGTATCCCTCATAAAAATGGAAGCGCCCTTGCATGGCAACCACTTTTTTTCCACCTAATTCGCCAAATATCAGGTTCCCCTTATGCCCTTTTACCGTTGAAACAGGGAAATAATGTAATGAATCGTATGGAATAACCGTTTCAGTTTTTATCTCTTTTACCAGGTTTCCCAGTCCTGTCCCAAGGATAATTCCGGCATATGGAATTGTGGTCGTTTTTTCTCTGATTAATGAAACGGTTTTATTTATCTCTTCTAACATAGTCAAGAATTCTTTTATCAAAAAGAGATTTGCCTGGTTCATGGATCATTGTACAAATAGGGATGTAATAAACAGGCAGATCTTTAATAAATTCAAAGATATCGGATTTTCTCAATCTGGCAGCATCTTTTTCAGTAGTTACAATAATTTTATTTCTTGCAACGGTGTTTTGAAAATAATCCCTGATCATTTGTCCATCTTTCGGAGTATACCAGTGGTGATCTTTGAAACATAAGGTGTCTAAATGAGTGCAGTAATTTTTTAAATGAAACTCCAACGGGTAAAGGTTTGCAATACCTGCTACCAGTAATATTGAACTAAAACTTTTTTTATTATCCGGACTCTCTTCGCCGGTCAAAGAAATGAAAGGCCCATATTTTATGTATGAAAAATGAAGTTCCTGGTAGGGTCTCGGCTTAATTTCCTCGTTCAAACCTCTTTGAGTTATTGGAGAAAACACCCTGTCGGTTTTTGTAACAATAATAATATCAGCTCTTTTATAGTTCCAGGCTGGTTCACGAAGTCTTCCAGACGGTAACATAAAATCTTTTATAAACAAATGATGAAAATCAGTCAACAAAATGGATAATCCGGGTTTGACGGATCTGTGCTGATAAGCATCATCAAGCAGGATTACATCAATATCATCATGCATTTCCAGCAGTGTGGATATTCCCCTTGTCCGTTTTTCATCCACAGCAACGATCAGGTTATCAAATTTATTTTTAATCTGCCATGCCTCATCACCAAGCTCTTCAATTGAAGTCATGGGGCCAGCATGTAAAAAACCTTTGGTTTTTCTTTTGTAACCCCTGCTTAGCACGGCTACTTTAAAATTATTTTCTAATAGAAGCTTAATCAGGTACTCAACCTGAGGCGTTTTTCCTGCTCCTCCGGCGCACAGATTACCAACCGAAATAACTGGTTTTTTATATTTTGTATCAGGGAGAATCTTCAGGTCAAAACATAAATTTCGTATAGAAACCCCTATTCCATAGAGAAGGGAGACAGGAACGAGTATTGCTTGAAGAAAATTCACAGCTTAAAATGCTTTTGTTTTATATTTCCGGTAGTTTTGTTTCCGGGATTAACTTTTGCTTTTTTCTTATTTATTTATTGAAACGAATATCTTGAAATTTAGTTTCGTACATTTAATTTGAAAAAGAATTATTAATTTCGAAAGAATTATTAAAATTTACCAATGATTAATGGAAAGTAAGCATATGAAGCTAAAAGAAATTACAGCTATTATTGAAGAGGAAGCTCCTCTAATGTTGCAGGAATCCTATGATAATGCAGGCCTGCTTTTGGGATCTGGCGATAAAGATATTAGAAAAGCTTTAATTTGCCTTGACGTTACGGAGCCTGTCATCGACGAAGCAATTGATAAAGATTGCAACCTTATTATTTCTCATCATCCGCTGATTTTTAAAGCATTAAAAACACTAAATGTAGATGGACCTGTTGAACGGATATTAGTCAGGGCCATTAAGCATGATATTGCCATTTATGCTGCCCATACAAATCTTGATAATGTAATTGGCGGGGTGAGTGGTTTTGTTGCCAAGAAGTTGGGGTTAATGGATATTCAAATTTTATCGCCCCAAAAGGAAATATTACGAAAGCTTGTTACTTTCTGTCCGGTTGACAAGGCTGAAGATGTAAGAAATGCTATTTTCCATGCCGGAGCAGGCCATATTGGTAATTATGACTATTGTAGCTTCAATTTAGAAGGATCAGGTAGTTTCAGGCCTGGAGAGAATAGCAACCCATATGTTGGAGAAGAGGGATCTTTACATTTTGAGCAAGAGATTAGAATTGAAACTATTTACCCGGTTTACAGGGAAACTGCGATATTAAAGGCTATGATTGAGGCACATCCATATGAAGAGGTTGCATACGATCTTTACTCTTTAAACAATTTAAGCAATATGATTGGTTCTGGTATTATAGGTTCGCTGAGAGAGGGCATAAAAGAAAACGATTTCCTGGAAAAGATAAAAGAGGTGTTCAATATTCCTTGTATCCGGCATTCAGCATTAACAGGGCGTAAGATTAAAAAAGTAGCTCTTTGTGGTGGATCAGGAAGCTTTTTGATTGATAACGCCAAAAGTGCTTGCGCTGATGCATTTCTGACAGGAGATATTAATTATCATAGTTTTTTTGAAGCTGATGGACGGATTCTTATAGCCGATATAGGGCATTTTGAAAGTGAGATATTTACAAAAGAGTTATTACATGATATACTTTTTAAAAAAATACCTACATTTGCAGTCCTTATTTCAGAACAGCAAACAAATGCTGTGCATTATTTTTAACGAATTATTGTTCAGTAAATAAATTATAAGAATGGCTAAAGCAAAAACCAGCAAATCTACATCAACAGCTGCGAAAACAAAAACTACGAAGACTGCGGCAAAGAAAAAGGTAAAAGCATCCGTTGAAGTTTCCAAAGCAAAGAAAAAGAAGGAAGAAGTTCAGGAAGAAAGCACTGACGTCAGTATTGAGCAGAAATTAATTGCTTTGTATACGCTTCAACAGATTGATTCACAGGTTGATAAGATACGCATTATTAGGGGTGAATTACCACTTGAGGTTCAGGATCTGGAAGATGAGATTGTAGGCCTTGAAACCAGATTGGAGAATTATCGACAAGGTATTGAATCATATGAAAAATCGATTAGTGAAAAGCAGCAGGCCATTAAGGAAAGTGAAGCATTGATCACCCGATACAAAGAGCAACAAATGAATGTTCGAAATAATAGGGAGTATGATTCATTAACCAAGGAAATTGAATTTCAAATCCTTGAAATTCAGCTTTCGGAGAAGAGAATTAGTGAATTTACCGTATCGTTTGAGGCCACAAAAACAGATGTCGAAGATGCAGAGAGTACCCTTTCAGAAAGGAAAAATGATCTGGAGATTAAAAAGGGAGAGTTGGACGATATTGTAGCTGAGACAGAGAAAGAAGAGGAACGTCTGGTTGATAAATCGGATGAAAACGAAAAATTCATTGAAGACCGCCTCTTGAAGGCATATAAACGTATTCGCAAGAATGCAAGAAACGGCTTAGCTGTGGTTCAGATAGAAAGAGATGCCTGCGGTGGTTGTTTCAGTAAAATACCCCCCCAACGTCATTTGGATATTCGCATGCACAAAAAAATCATCGTTTGTGAATATTGCGGAAGAATATTGGTTGATTCCAGTATCGCAGAAGAGGTTAAATATTAAACATATTTTTTGTGGTTTAGTACTTAAATCCCAGCGTTAGCAGAAAGTTATGGGTGTAGGTTTCAATAAGTGCAGGATCAACCGATACATTTTCTGATTCATACATATAGTAATCTTCCTTGGAGAAAGAATAGTTATAGGCAAAGTCAATATAGAAATACTGTTGCCTGTAACCAATGCCCCCGGAAATAATACTTTTCATGCCGTCATTGATATTACCTTTATATGGACTCCCATAAACAGCGTAACCTCCTCGTAAGCTAAAGTACCCAAAACGCCATTCTGTTCCGATTTTAATATTGGAGGCTGAGGTGTAATTGGTTTTAATGGCTTGATTCTCATTGATGAAATCATATCCATGACTTCTAAGTTTTGCACTTGAGTAATCAACATATTCATATTCGGCACTGACCAACCCTGATTGTTTTATAATGAATGAAATAGCTCCAATAGCCCGCATGGGTGTTTCAAGGCTATAATTAAATCCACCCTTGGGTGATGACCAGGAATAACTATCTCCATTATTTAGTGACGAGGAGATAGTTGAGCTGTAATTATCTCTGAGGTTTCCAAAGTAGGAGGGAGTATGGATCGCACCTCCCAATCGCATCCAATCTGTTGCCCTAACGATTAACCCAAATTTAAGATTGAAACCTGAACCCCTGGTTTCCAGATAGTCAAACTTCCTGAAACTATTAAAATAGATGGTGTCAGATGATACTGTATTGTTTTCTTTATAGATGGATTCTTCATAATACCTGATGACCGGAATACCAATTGTTCCGCCAAAATAGATCACGTCAGCATAATTTGCTGCTACAGAAAATCCCATTTCATTCATATATCCTTCGGAAAGGATTGTTATCCGTTGGTCGACCGGAGCTATACTGCCGTCTTCATAAAGAGGTGCTCTGTTACTATAAAATAGTGTGTTTTGAATAGGATCGATCAAATATGTTTCATAGGCTAATTGAGTATCAAAGGGATTTAGGTTTTCGGGTTTTATCCCGTCAGCATATTCAACATAAGCATCAAGCAAAGAGTTGTCAGGGTTTGTACCACTGATAATGACCCTTTTGTGAAAGTTATTATTACGCACCATTGCAAATCCGAGTTGAACATTTTGAAACCCTTTGCCATTAGAGCTTTTTGCAACATCCATGGTGTAAACAAATCCCGCATTGGATATATTAAAATTTCCTTTATAATCAGAGGAAAACCCATTATAATAATATGAGTCGGTTACTGCACGATAGTAGGCCGGTGTAAATGTGAATTCCGAACTTTTAAATAATCCCAATCCGGCCGGGTTGGTACTTATTGTTGAAATATCTGCTCCAACAGCGCTGAAAGCACCTGCTATGCCCATGAACCGGGCTGTTCCTCCAGTGGATAATTGTGAATATCTGAGTGCATCTACCTCATTCTGTCCGTGAACCAGGAAGCTGGATAGGATAAAAATGGATATAATGATTGCTGTATTTTTCATTTTTCTATCATGTTTAATGAAAAAAGAGAATAATTAATTTACTGTTTTTTGTTTAGCTGCTTATCGCCGCTTTGACCCTCCGCCAGAAGAGGTGGATCGTGAAGGAGACGAAACACTTCGCGAACTACTACTGCTTGATCTCGAAGGTGAATACGAGCTCCTGCTTGATGATTTTGATGGAGCTGAATAACTATTACTGCTTGAGCGAGTTGGTGTAGAATAGCTCCTGGTATTATTTTGTGACTTTGATGGTTGATTATATCTTCTCGTATTTGAGCTGCTTTTTCTCATTGCATTTGAGTTAACAGTGGTTTTCTTTTTAGGTTGCGCATAAGAAGTTTTAGGTTTTGTGTATTTAGTAACCGTATTTGTTCTTGGCCTGGTATACTCCTGGCTGGATTTTGCTTTCGTGTACTTAGATGAACTATAGCTTTTTGGCTTGTTGTAGTTTTGTTGTGATTTGGTTTGGGTTGTTGTATTTTGCTTTTTCACCACAGGTACCTGGGTTCTTGATGTTGGAGTTTGTTTTTGAACAGTCTTGCTACTTTGTGTTTGTGTTCTTGCGGTTTTTTCTTGTTGATTTGGAACAGATCTTGAAGCAGGCTCATTTAATGCAATAGGAGCAACACGGGGTGATGATTTACTTATCGATCTATTAATAGGGGATGTTTCAACTGATCTTCGAAGAGCAGTTGATGATTCACCTGCTCCTGGAACAGAACCAATTAAACTTCTGCCGCCATTGTTAGTACTGTTTGTGCTACCTCGTGATGTTCTATGGCCATAATGGTAAGATGAAGAGCCATAATACCCACTTTCGCCACCCCAATAATAGCCATCATAATATCCATCCCAATAACCTGCCCAATAACTACCAGAGTAATATGGGTAACCCCAACCACACGATGGGTAGCCCCAACCATATGATGGATAGCCCCAACCATATGATGGATAACCCCAACCATATCCCATGGATCCCCAGCCCCAGTTAAATCCAAAACCAAAGGACAATCCTGGACGATAATACCATGGGTCGTAATAATAAGGGTTAGCATAATAGTCGGAATAGTAGTTACTGTAATATGTTGGGCTGCTGAACCTTCTTATCCTGGCTGTATATTCATATTCTTCGGGGTAGTATACATTCCCATACTCATCAATATAATATTCCTCTTCTGAGTCAACCGGTACATATTCATCAAGGAGGACCTCTTCACTTATATATTCACCTTCCGGGTAATACATTTCTGCATCACTTTCCAGGGAATCATAAGTTTGAAAAGCCTCTTGTGTTTCAACAGGTATCTTTTTTGCTGTATAATAAACATCGTCATAGGTAACCGGAGGCGCTGTAGAATAATAATTTGTTGAACAGGCAGAAAAGAGAATGCAAATTGCTGCAAAAAGAAAAAGTTTAGTTTTCATGATTTTATCCTCCATATATTTTTGTGTTGTTTTCAATGCTCGTTATAAATTCATTACTTTTGCCATCATTATTTTAGTGAGTTTCATCATTTATTTAATAAGCAAATATTATACCATAATTTAAAATGGCTAAAGATTTTTCAACAAGAGAAGAGAATTATTCTCAATGGTACAATGATCTTGTAATCCGGGCTGGCCTTGCAGAAAATTCTGCAGTTAGGGGGTGCATGGTTATTAAACCTTACGGATATGCTATCTGGGAGAAGATGCAGGCAGCACTTGATAAAATGTTTAAGGATACAGGTCACTCGAATGCCTATTTCCCTCTTTTTATACCCAAATCATTTTTTAGCAAAGAGGCAGCTCATGTTGAGGGTTTTGCAAAAGAATGTGCTGTTGTTACCCACTATCGATTGAAAAATGCAGAAGACGGCAGTGGGGTTGTTGTTGATGAAACTGCACGTTTAGAGGAGGAATTAATTATTCGCCCGACATCGGAAACCATTATTTGGGATACGTATAAGAACTGGATACAATCATATCGTGATTTGCCTTTATTAATTAATCAATGGGCTAATGTTGTTCGATGGGAGATGAGAACCAGATTATTTTTAAGAACAACTGAGTTTCTATGGCAGGAAGGGCATACTGCCCATGCTACTAAGGAAGAAGCTGTTGAGGAGGCCTTTACAATTCTTAAAGTTTATACCGATTTTGCGGAGAAGTGGATGGCGCTACCGGTATTAACAGGAAAAAAATCGTCTAATGAGCGATTTGCTGGGGCAATTGATACATACTGCATTGAAGCTTTAATGCAGGATGGGAAGGCATTACAGGCTGGAACATCTCATTTTCTGGGACAAAATTTTGCCAAGGTATTTGATGTGAAGTTTCTCAGCAAAGAGAATAAACTGGATTATGTTTGGGCAACATCATGGGGTGTGTCAACCCGGTTAATGGGTGCATTGGTTATGGCACACTCTGATGATCGTGGATTAGTGTTGCCACCAAAACTCGCACCAATTCAGGTAGTTATTGTTCCGATTTATAGAAAAAAAGATCAATTAGCACAGATTTCTGTACATGCCAATAATATCAAGGATGCTTTGACTAAAAAGGGTATCAGTGTGAAGTATGATGACCGGGATACCTATAAACCCGGATGGAAGTTTAGTGAGTATGAATTTACAGGTGTTCCTATCCGGTTGGCCATTGGCCCACGGGACCTGGAAAATGGTACCATTGAAGTTGCAAGAAGGGATACTCTTGAAAAAGAGGTTCTTCAGATGACTGATATTGAAAATAAGGTTGAACATTTACTTCTTCAAATTCAGGAGAATATATTCCAGAAAGCTTTATCGTTTCGTGACAATAATACCTTTTCTGTTGATTCCTGGGAAGAATTCAAGGATGTTATTGAACATAAAGGCGGATTTGTATTAGCCTACTGGGATGGAACCGTTGAAACAGAGCTGGCTATTAAGGAAGAAACAAAAGCAACAATTCGTACGATCCCATTTACTCATAATCCCGAAGAAGGAAAGTGTATTTATTCGGGGAAACCATCCAACCAACGGGTTGTTTTTGCAAAAGCTTATTGAAAAACGAAATTCGATTAACGAAATTTTAGTTTAAATATCTTTTCATTCGTGTTCGTATTTTCAAAGATCAACTCTTTTTTTATATCATCAAGATTTTGTCCGGGTAGCATTGCTGATAGGGATGTATTAACTAATTCGGGTGAATAGTTAGCGATATAAAAATAGACAGGTTTATCGGTATCAGTAATTTTTGAGGTATGGTATTCTTCCCAGTATTTCTTACGCATTTCCCATGTAAAATAGTGATACGTATCAGGGTATAGTTTTTTATAAACAGGCAAAAATATTTCATTCGCCCTGCCAGCCCAGCAATGACTTATCATTATGGAAAAATCGTGAAAAGGACAACCATAACCCGAGGGGGTAATGAGTTTAATCGCATCTTCTTCAAGTGTTTCCACAAAATGTTTTGTAACCATTTTGCTTTTCATTTCATTTGAAATATGATTTGAGCGAATTCGAATTGAATGCATCTGTTTTTGAAAACCCCCAATAAATCCAGCAACAATAAGTAATCCAATAACTGACTTAATTTTATTAAAATGGATTAACCTCTTCAGCATTTCAAATGACAAAATGATCATAACTGGGAAAAGACAAAGTCCAGGAATTAAATACCTGTATTCATAATGTTTTGAAACTATGATTATCTGACTCAACATTACAATTAAAACCCCTGCCAGTCCGTATAATAATCGTTTATTTAAATCTTTTCTCTTAATAACTAAATATACAAATAACAGGGTTAAACTGATTACCCAATTTATTACCAAGAAACGATGTGAAATGAGAAATAATCTTAAATTATGAAAGAATTGCTCCCAAACAATGAAATTCCCTTCACCACCACCGTAATGGCCAGAATGAATAAACAGATCTTTCATCCATGTTGTAAAGAAAACCAGATCAAAAAGAATGGGTATTGCAAATACGAATAAACTAATTATTGATAGAAGCAAAAACTTGCCTTTATCTTTATAACCCGGGATAACCAACACCGGGATAATCAGTAACGGCAAAAATGTAAGTTTAATTGATAACCCAAACCCTGAGATCATACTAAAAAACAGTAAAGTTCTAAAACTGAATTTTTTTTCATTTGACCCGACAACTTTCAATATCATAATTGTAAGTAACAAAACAGGAATTGGTATTAACAATTCAGGGGTTAAGCGTCCAATAATATCGTATGTAATTTGTGAATAAAACGGAGTTGCCTGAACTAATAATCCATAAGGAAGAAAGTTGGTTAACCGAGTCACAATTAACCCAGCCAGGAAAAGCACAACAGCCGTTATACTTATAACCACGTGGTTGATCATATTTAAATAAAGATCAGAATTCATTAAAACATCTTCAATATAAGGTATTTCATGTGATCTGAAAGCGTATACAATTCTGCAAACTACCGCGACCAGCATTTGTAAAGGAGTACCTGGATTGTCGATGTGGTGAACATTTAAATGCCCAAGAGACATATAAAGTCCGTTTGTTAAATAAACATACTCGGGATCAACATTCCTTACAGAAAACATATTAATTACCTGGTTAAAATAGAATCCAAGGATTAAATAAAAAAAGGGGAGTAAAATCAGAAGTATTTTACCGTATTTTTTCATTGCTTCTGTTTTGAGGTTCCGACTATTAAACTAATTCAACGATTTATTTCTTTAATAATAGATCCACCCGCATAAATACTTCCCAGTATTTCTCCTTTGTCATATCCGACCAGTGGATAATATTATATCTGTATTGATAGGTTTGGATTTGGCAACCAATAGTCAGGACAACCATGATTACAATGTATGTTCTCCTAACCCAGCGAAGTTTAAGGTTATGGAGGGCGATACCCAATAGAATGGCAAAAAATGCAAAATATTCAATGAGAACCCTGGATGAAAAACTTCCGCCATAATACCACATCCACCAGGAGGAAAACACATATGTTATGAGAAATAGTCCTCCAAATAGTGTAAAAAAAGTGTATCTGCTTTTTTTAAATAAATAGTACCCCCCGGCAAGGGAAATGACTAATAACGGTGTATATAGAAAAAGTCCCTTTTTGTAACTAAAAAGAAAGTTAATGATTTGGGGAGAAAAGAAATTAAATCCTTCTTCTCCATATGAATAGATCCAGAAATGTCCTGTTTGGATTTTATATATGGCAAGTTGTACAGAAAGGATTATCATGAAAAGTAAAAAAGAGATAATCAAGACCGGAATATTTTTTACAATAACCTTCATGCCATTAATTAATCTTAAAAAACTTCCTGCAAGAAAAGGAACCATAGCTATAATAAGTATGTTTACAGGCCTGATAAGTATCACCATGCCAAGTATTAATCCAATAATTGGGAGTAATTTAACTTCATAGTGGTTGAAATATTTTTTTGTATAGTAGATGAACATATTTATAAATGCGAAGGAATAAATATGCGACATAGAGAATTCAATAACTGAATAGTAAAAAACATTCGTGCCAAAAACAATGGAAAACAGGACCAAAAAAATATAGATGCCTCGAATATTGTATTTTCTTAAGAGTTTTAATAAAAACAGGCAAGCTAGGGTTAGGTAAAAAATTGATGCAAGATTAATAAATAACGTATAGTATTTGGAGTAACCATCAAGGGGATAACCAAGAAAAACACTAACGAGATGGCCGATTGCGAAAAAAGGTGCCATTGCAAGAGCCGTTCCGGGAAAATATTTATTAATATATTTTCCGCGAAAATAACTTCGGTAATCATATTGCAAATTTTCATTGTAATATTTCTCCTTTTCGATCGTATCAAAAAATCCAAAATTCAGATCGTGGTAGATGAACATGGCTGGTAAGTAAGCGTAATACCCTTTTCCATCAGCTTCAATGATACCTGTTGAATAGTCCTTTTTCAAATTAATATTTGAAGAGACCATCAGCAAGATCAAGACAATAACAGGAATGATTACTCTTTGGGCTATTTTATTTATGTTCGGAATCATTTATTATTAGTTAATTGCCATTGCTTGATGAATTGTTTAGAGGGGTGTTAACAAAAGCTATTCTAATTCTATCAGCTGCCCTGTTCCTGTAATATTGGCAGAAACAGTTTCGGGATTGCCTTTATAATAAATATTCCCTGTGTACTCAATATCAACTCCAAGATGTTTGGTACAGTATACATAACAATCATTGGAGCCTCTGTTGTTCATAAAAGTGAATGCTGTTTCCAGGTTTTCACAAAAGAAAGGGCCATAACTGGCCGCATAAATAAAATTTACATTCGATTTACCACGTACAATGAAATTGACTGCTCCATAATGCAGGCTCAGTGCTGATATTCTGGTTTCGATGTCAAGATCTATGATCCCTGATCCGTCCCAGACAGCAACACTCAATGAGTCAGTGACAATGGTGTTGGTGCTCAATACATTTCCGGATGAGATATATTCTATACTGATTAATTCTTCAACGGAGACATAGACATCAATTTCTTTGTTATAACTACGAACCCAATTACATATATTGTTATTACGAATAATTAACCGGTGGTCAGACACTTCGGTGATAATTGATGGGATAAGGTTTTCGCCTGCTTCAATTTTAACACCGCAGCGGGTATCCTGGGTTATAATTAGATTAATATTGTCGTTAAGAGAGATGTGGTTAAAATCGTCCAAATCTCGGGTGACTATGATAGTATTTCCTGCCCCCATGAAACAATCACCCACATCTAATTTTTCACATGAGGTGAGCGTTATGCTACACAGAAGGAAAAACAATAATTTTTTCATTCAAAAAGAAATGCAGGTTAATAATTTGTTTTAATTTGATACCCAAGTCCCCATCCTATAAAATCAGCACTCCCCCAATGGGTTTTCAGTGTAATATTTGCAAAGATATTATTTGTGACATCGTAACGCAATGATACTTTATGGTACACTGTCCCATCGCTTCTATCCAATCCGCCCAGATAGAACCCGTAGTTGAAATCAAAAGAGAGACGTCCCATTGTCAATTCATACGCCAGGTTAAATCCTGATTTTATTAATTGGGTTTTTTTGTCGAATTGAATATTATCTCTATCAAGAATCAGGGCATCCGAACCATCGTATGAAACATCAAATCCGATACCGAACTTACTTTTGTAACTAACTCGTTTAAAGGCATTTCCAAATATAGAATATACATAATAACGATCTCCAAAGATAGCAGCCATATTTTTGAATCCGATCATACCTCCTACATTAAACTCTATCATACGATGAACATTGAAGTCGAAAGGTTTGGTTGGGGAATAGAGCCTTCTTTCAATTGGTGTATTTTTTTTGTCAAGACGATAAGCAGCTCCCAAGGCAATACCAGGTATGTTCAATCCATAATTGGGAAGCTTAAAAGCGCCATTACTGAAGTGTTGCAGGACGGCAGAGGTTGAAACGACCCAGTAGTTACCGGCTTTGAATTTGAGTTCAAGCGTGAGGTTTCCGGCAAAGTTCAAGTGTGAGCCAATTGCAAGGTGTTTATAGTTTTCCAGTCGATGAAATGTTTTGGATAAATAACCGATGCCGGCTCCCAACCTGAAACTAAATGTAGTGTTTTGGGTTTGTATTAAAGGAAAGTTAATATGCGGAAAGAGAGTGGTGGCTGTTCCCAGGATTGACGATGATCCCAAACCAGAATGCCAGAGAGTGACTCCGATACTTGGATAATTAAACATTTGTTCCCAAAAATTTTGACCATATGTTTCTTTTATTAAACTGAACTCGATGGAAGGAAGATGGCTATTATAAATTTCCATTCCTATATGGTGAGCTGCGATAAAACCATAACTGATTTTTCCTTCGATAAGTAGATTAGAGCGATAGAGTTTATGTTTATAAGGAGAGTGATGTTTTTTATATTTGTATGTTTCTGCCAGTGTTGATTTTCCTTCAGATAGCAAAAATAAAACCATCAGGAAGAGTATTACCTGGGTGGATAGCCTACCAGATGGTATCTTTATTTTTCTCATACTGACAATGGATATTGCAATAACAAAGTTATAAAAAATATGGTCTGGTGAATAAATGATTATTTTTGCAAAAAAGTATTAAGATGGAAGAAAAATTAGCTGCTTTTAAGCGATTATTGACAATAATGGATGAATTACGTACACAATGTCCATGGGATAGAGAACAGACGATCGAAAGTTTGAGACATTTAACTATTGAGGAGACTTATGAACTTTCTGATGCTATAATGCAGAAGGATATGCAAGAAATAAAAATGGAGCTTGGTGATTTAATGTTACACTTAGTTTTTTATGCCAAGATAGCTTCTGAAACAGGTGATTTTGATTTGGCAGATGTAATTAATAGTATAAACGAAAAGCTTATTCAAAGGCATCCCCATATTTATGGTGATGTTAAAGTTCGGGATGCAGGTGAAGTTAAAAGTAACTGGGAAAGAATAAAAATGAAAGAAGGCAGAAAATCTGCACTTTCAGGTGTTCCTAACTCATTACCTGCATTGATTAAAGCATATCGAATACAAGAAAAAGCAAGCGGAATGGGGTTTGACTGGGAGGAACCACATCAGGTTTGGGAAAAGGTTATTGAGGAACAGGAGGAGTTAATGCATGAAGTAAAAAATGGTTCAAACAAAGAAAGAAAAGAGGCTGAGTTTGGGGATTTAATGTTCGCACTTGTAAATTATGCCAGATTTATAAAAGTTAATCCTGAGGATGCTCTTGAAAAAACCAACCGTAGGTTTATCAGGAGATTTCAATTTTTAGAGGAGCATTCAAGGAAAGACGGGAAGCGGTTGGATGAGATGTCGTTAGAAGATATGGATATATATTGGAATGAGGCAAAGGCTTTAGAGTAGCCGGATTATTTTTTCAGAAGTTATTGTATTCTTTAATGTTTGCTTAGATAATCAGCAACCCCTTCATGTGTTGGTTGCATAGCATCGTCGCCTTCTTTCCAGTCGGCAGGGCAAACCTCACCGTGTTCTTCAGAAAACAGGAGAGCGTCAACCATTCTTAATGTTTCGATGATACTTCTTCCGAGGGGAAGGTCATTTACAACCTGGTGGCGTACCACACCTTGTTTATCGATGAGGAAAAGGCCTCTGTAAGCAACCGCATCGCCTTCAAATTCAATCTCATCATCTTCAACATTGTATTCATATTCGCCTGCCAGCACATCAAAATTTTGAGAGATGGTTTTAGATAGGTCCGAAACAAGGGGGTATGTTACTCCTTTAATTCCGCCAGCGTCTTTTTCGGTATTCAGCCATGCCCAGTGAGAATAAGTTGAGTCGATAGAGCAACCGACTACAGCAACATTTTTTTTGTTAAATTCTTCGAGTTTTTCCTGGAAAGCCAGGATTTCGGTAGGGCAAACAAACGTGAAATCGAGAGGATAAAAGAAAAACACCACATATTTTTTTCCAATATATTGTTCAAGTGAGAATTTTTCAACAAACTCTCCACCGTTTATCACGGCATCAGCCTCAAATAAAGGGGCTTTTTTTCCTACTAATACTGCCATTTACTATAAGATTTTAGTTAATAATTTGATTCTGGAAAATTTTCGCAAAGATACATAAAATCAGTTTAATATAGAGGTGATTAAGAAAAAGTTGAGGATTACCTGATATTTTCCAGGTTAAGAAATATTCGTTTGTGAATGAAAAAGTCGAAAAGTGTCAGCTGTCTGATTTCGTAGTAATATCTCCAGAAGTTATAGAGAGCTGTGATATAAGCTTTACGGTTATTATCTTTATCCGTTTGCGCAAGATTAAGTTCAATGATATCAATAGTACCGATAAAAAATCGTTGTTTAGTTACATCATATCTTTTTTGTGCAACCTGATCGCTTTTGTATGCTATTGCAACCTGATCAGGTTGCATATTGAATTGCATGACCTTGATAAATATCTCCTGATTAAAATCAATTTGTTCTTGTTCAACAGAGGTTTTAATTAATTCTTCATTTGATTCGGCCATTTTTATCTTCCCTTTTGCTAATCCCCAGTCCAGGATTGGAACCTGTATCCCAAGAAATAGTTGTTGTTCATTCAGTGGGTCCTGATATGCTTCATGCATTGATGCTCCTGTTTGAGTTAATCCGTAGATAGCTACAAGATCAGCAGAAAACCTGTTTTGCATTTTTGCTCTGTTTACTTCACTTTCTGCTTGCAGCAACCTGCGATCAAAAGCAAGCGCTTCTGACCGGTTATTCCTGGCTTCCCATAGCGCATCCTGAACGTTGATAGTAAAATCGGGTATTTTTTCAGGAGGTATAAGCACGATTGCAACATCATCTTTAATTCTCAGGAACGACTTGAGGTTAAATATATTTATTTCCACATCGAGTTTTGCCTGTTCGAGGCTGGAATTAGAATTAAGGAAATTTAATTCCATTTGCAGCAATTCGTTTTCTGCGATGGTACCGATATTATATCTCCCAAGAGCTATTTGATACAAGGTATCATTATTGGCCTGGTTAACCTGCTGGATTTTAAGGTTTATTTGTGCAAGCAAAAGATTAAAGAAAATATTAGTAGCTTTAATAGATACCTGTTCAATATCTTCAATATGCTTTCGCTTGGCCTCTTCATACTTAATGGGTTCAATTTTAGTGTCCCACCGGAAAGGATTGTACTCAAAAATAGGCTGGCGGATACCTATGGTCAGGGGAGTAGTTAAATAGGACCAGTATGAGGAATCACCAAAGTTATCGATACGCTGGGCACTTGAGTTAAGAAACACTTCACCACCAGTGAACGGAATATTTTGGGATAAAGAAAGATTGAGTGATGATCGTGCGACTTGTCGTTTAATAAATAATTCTGATCCATCGGGTTGGGTGATAACATCGATGGAACGGCTATAATTAGGGAGGGTTCCATCAAGGATTAATGAAGGTTTGTAGCCTGCCTGATAAGTACGATATTGCCAATAACTGCTTCTGTACCGATGTTTAGCCATCAGCGCATCCGGGGATTGTTCATGAGCAATTTCTACAACATCATTAAATGATAAGTGGATTGGCTCATTTTGTGCAATTCCCGAATTAGTAGTGCAAATGATAATCAGGAAAGCAATGTTAGAAGAAATTTTTTTTAGAAGAATTATCATGAGAGTTTATTCCTTAATTATTCATGCCTTAATGATACAACGGGATCTTGCTCGGCAGCTTTTTTTGCTGGCATATAGCCAAACAAAATACCCACAGCTACAGAAACTCCAAACGAAATAATTATTGATCCCGGGGAAACTATGGTAAGTATATCAGTGATTTTCATAATAACTTTCGCAAATGCAATGCCAAACATAATACCAATTAATCCTCCGGTAATACTAATCAATATGGCCTCAGCAAGAAACTGAAAAACTATGTCTTTTTTAGTTGCTCCGGTAGCCATGCGGATACCAATCTCTTTAATTCTTTCCATGACTGAAGCGAGCATAATATTCATGATACCTATACCCCCAACAATTAATGATATACTGGCGATGGCCCCGAGAACAATATTAAAAATATCTTTTGTTTTTTGCTCTTGTTTCAATAGGAGTTCAGGTATTTTTATCTCAAAATCAACCACCTCCGAGTGTCGTCTTGTCAACATTTGAACAATAATTTTTTTCGTTGGATTGAGTTGTGCACTTTCATTTACCTGAACGACAATTTTATCTAATTGATTGGCTTTTGCCTTCTCATCTTCTTCTCCACTAATGGCAACCATGGTATTTCCTGATACAAAAACTGATACACCTTGTAAAGAGTTTCCGGTAACGACTGACCGGTCTTTAAACCGCAACAATACCGTTTGAATCGGGGCATATATATTATTGTTGTAATTACTTATGCCCAGGTTTTCTGTAATCCCTTCACTAACCCTGCGGTTTTCAAGGATACCGATAACTTTCAGCCAGATATTTCCACATTTGATATATTTCCCAATTGGATTTTCCTGTTGGAAAAATTTTGATTTGATTGCAGGGCCAATAATGCAAACGGCCTTACCATCGGTGAGCTGTTGTTCACTGAACATGTTTCCTTCCTGAATAGTCAGATTGTATATTTTGAAGAAATCGGGGGTAATACCTGATAGTTTGGCCGGCTTACGAAATCCATCTTTAAGAATATAGGTGTCGTAAATTACCTCCGGACTGATAATGTTAACAGTTGGAATTATTTTTTTTATACTATGTGCATCAGCTAATGTCAGGCCTGGTGAAAATTTTCCTCTCACTTTACCAGGTGATCCTTCATCATCTTCTGTATTATTCTCGATCTGCACCTTTGGGGTTATTACGATATTATTTAGGCCAACGAGTTTTATTTGTTCCAGGATTTCCTGTTGCGCACCATTTCCGATAGCAAGCATGGCAATAACTGCAGCAACTCCAAATATGATACCCAATGCTGTTAACATGGATCGGAATCTATTTGCAAAAACAGCTTCAACGGCAATATTTATGATGTAAAAATAACGTTCCATATAATTAACTCATCATCTATCAAAGGAAAGAGATGTTATTAATGTTTATTTTTTTTTCCTTTTCGGGAACCTCCTTTTTGTTCTCTTAGTTTTTTTATTTGCTCAGGTGTTAATTTTTTATCCTGGAATTGCTTATCATCTTCCTTAAGCTTCGTATTTTGTTTTTTCTTTTGTTGATCTTCTTTTTCGAGATTATGGATTATGGCTGTATCAAGTGTTACGATTTTAAAATTGTCAGGATTTACAGGTTGGAGCAGATAGATTTCATCATCAGGGTTAAGCCCTGCTCTGACGATAACTTCATTTTCATTACTTTGTCCAAGAATAATCTGTTGTCTTCTTTTAGAATTTGTATAAACAAAAGTAAGGCTGTCATTATTATTTACTGCTTCTAATGGAATATAACAAACACTATCGATAATTGCGGTAATGATGGTGTTTTTAGTTGTCATAGAAGGTCGAAGGATAGAGTCAAATTCGTAGATTTCAATAAGGATTTCAAAGACTTTGGCGTTAGAATTCTTCATCTGTTCACCAATATTAGCCACTTCAATAACTTTTCCGGTATAAGATTTTTCAGGGAATGCATCCACACCAATTTCAACTTCCTGCCCTGTTTTTATTTTACTGATATCAATTTCGTTCACATATGTTTTCGAGATCATTTTAGAAAGGTCGGGCAGGGTAGCCACTACATTATCCCATGCACTTACTGTTGACCCTACACCCTGTTTGGCTCCGTCCCAGTTTCTTTTATAGATGACCATTCCTGCTTTTGGAGCTTTTACAATGAATTGGTCTCTAACAGATATCATTTGATCAAGATTTCGTTTTTCCTGTTTCAGGGTAACACTTACTTCCTGCATGATAACAGCAGCTTTCTCTAAGTTCAGGTCGTAATTGTTTATTGCTTCAGCAAGGTCTCTTTCTCCTTTTTCGAGATCGATTTGGTATTGGCGGATTGTGGCCGGAGGTTCATATTTGGATTGCTCCAGCCTGATACGTTTTTCTTCCAGGTTATATTCAAGATTTATTAATTGATTGCGTGCATTACGCATATCCATGGCAGTATCTAGTTTTGTTTTAACATACTGTGATTCCAATTTTTCAACTTCACTTTCTACATCTTTTATTCGATTACTTATCTCTGTTCTATCAAGGGTAGCAATGTATTGACCGGAATCGACTACTGTTCCATCAGAAACTATATCTTCAATTTTCACATTCCATATTCTGACAGACCGAAGGCCGGAAGGCCCAAAGATTTTTTCAGAGCTTTTTGCTTCCAGTTCACCTGTTGTTACAACATTTATTTGAAAGTTTCCCTCCTTAGGGTAAACAGTAACCTTTTGAATTTCAGAATCTTCTTGTCCAAGGAAATACCAAAGAGAAATAATGATGACCACCATTAATCCTAAGCCGATATAAATTTTTTTTCTCATGGGTTTGTTTGATAATTATGCATAGTTATTTCACTAGTTCGTTTATAATATCACGTATTCGTATTCCATCGGCTTCGGCCTTATAATTTTTTATAAGCCGATGACGTAGAATAGGAATAGTAACAGCCTGAACATCTTCAATATCAGGAGAGTATTTTCCATTAATGGCAGCATTGCATTTTGCTCCAATTATCAGGAATTGGGAAGCTCTTGGTCCTGCACCCCAGGTCAGGTAATCGTTAGCCCAGGGATGAGCCTCGGGTGTGTTGGGCCGGGTTTTAGCTACTAAATTAACAGCATATTGAAGTACATTATCCGGAACCGGGATTTTACGGATCAGATTTTGAAAGAAAATGATCTCTTCACGTTCAAGCACAACTTTTGGTTCAGCGAATGATTCGCTGGTAGTATATTTTACAATATCAATTTCTTCGTTAAATGATGGGTAATCCAGCCAAATGTTTAACATAAATCTATCAAGTTGTGCTTCGGGTAATGGATAAGTACCCTCCTGTTCAATAGGATTCTGGGTAGCCAGCACAAAGAATGGTTCCTGTAACGGATATGAGTTTCCTGCGACTGTAACAGATTTTTCCTGCATGGCTTCCAAGAGAGCCGACTGGGTTTTAGGCGGAGTCCTGTTGATCTCATCTGCTAAAATAATGTTTGCAAAAACAGGACCTTTAACAAAGCGAAACTTTCGGGTTTCATCAAGGATTTCGGTTCCAATTATATCAGAAGGCATTAAATCAGGAGTAAATTGGATTCGACTGTATGTCAGTCCCAGCACCTTGGATATTGTTGTTACCATAAGTGTTTTTGCTAACCCCGGAACCCCAACAAGAAGTCCATGCCCTTTACTGAAAATGGTAATAAAAAGACTTTTTATTACCTCGTCTTGCCCAACAATTACTTTAGAAATTTCGTCTTTTAATTTGGAGTATTTTTCAACAAAAACATCCAGCGCTTCAACATCACTATTAAATTTCATAACCCCGATAATACTTAATATTGTAAAAATAGTACATTAATTGCCAAAAAAAAATTGAGTTTTAATATTAGTCCCTGGTCCATTTATTTGTAAACTGGCATGATCTGTATTTATCACTAATCTTTATATAGGTTTTTTGTATTTTTTGCTCCACCCATTCTTGCATAACCTTGTTGTTTTTTTCTTCTGTAGCCCACTCTTGTATATTGCTGTAATCATCTGTTAAATTGGCTCGGTGGGGGTCGGTACGGGTTTTGAGAAAAAGAATACGATAAGCTTCTTTTCCTTCAGGGGTAATAAATTTTACGGGCTGTGATACATCTCCCACTTCAATTTTATCGATTACAAAGAACACATTAGGATCAAGCTCATCAGCAGAAAAGCGGGTTGTATTTGAAGCAGGGTTAATCATAAGGCCTCCATTTATTTTGCCAGGATCATCTGAGAATTTCAGGGCAGCATCATTGAACGTCATTATGCTGTCTTCGATAAGACCTGCAATGCTATCTAATCTGTTTTTGGCATCGATCAATTCCAATGGAGATACCTTAGGCTGGATAAGAATATGCCGGACATTGATATATTCACCGTTGTTTTCAATAAGTTGTATGATATGGTAACCAGCTTCTGTTTTAACAATTTCAGAAACAGCGCTAATTTCATTTAAATTAAAAGAGGCTGCTTCAAATTCAGGGTACATGGTGCCTCTATTGAACATTCCCAACTCTCCACCTTTACTTGCAGAACCAGGGTCTTCAGAGTATAATATAGCAAGGGTAGAAAAGCTCTCCCCATTAATTATTCTTTCTCTGAGATTTTTAATTTTGTCGCGACTTTTAGTTAATTCTTCAGCAGAAACAGGAGGGTTTTTAACAATCTGTCTGATTTCAAACCCAGTGTTAATTAAGGGTAAGCTATCATATGGAATACGGTTATAAAATGATTTTACCTCAGCCGGAGTGATTTGAACATTCATGATAATACCAGACTGAACTTGTTCAACCCTCATCTGATCTTTTACGAGGTCGCGCATCTCCTCTTTGATCTCAATAATGGATTTTTGATAAAATTCCTCCAGCTTTTCCTGCGAACCAAACTGTTGAATGTAATATCTTAACCTGGCATCCATTGACGATTCTACATGGCTGTCAGAAACTTCTACACTGTCGACCTCTGCCTGATGAAGTAATAATTTTTGATACAACAAGCTCTCTAAAATTTGGCATCTGGCAGCAGTTCCACCCCTGAAATTACCCTGCATGCGGTACTGCATATATTGTGTCTCAATATCAGAGTATAATATCGGATTCTTTCCAATGACAGCAACCACCTCATCAATCATCATTTCCTGGGAATGAAGGGAGGTATAACTTAAGCTTAACAGAACAGTAAGCAGGTATATTTGTATTTTTTTCATCATAGTGAAATCACTGGTAACTAATTAACATAATCCGCAGGATTTTATTGTAATAATTTATTTTATGCTAAAGGTTAGTATATTTCAAAATTATTATTCTTTAATGCATTTTCAAAAATTTCCTGCTGCATGTTTTTAATTAATTCAAGTTTTCGTTTGTTGATAATAATATTATTGATGACATCTTTTTCAAAACTTAATGGAGAAACACTTTCTTTGATCTTATAATCATTAATTTTAACAAAATATTTGTAAAGTGAATCTTGCGTTTCAAAGTAGGGAGTTTCTTCCAGGAAGGCCTGTTGATTATATAGTTCTATAGGAGTATAGGTTAATAATTTATTAAAAAGCAACCATTGGTCTTCCATGAAGTATTCTTTTGCCGAATGTTTGCAGTATTCTTCCAACTCATTATGATCATCCTGGTCATCAGATAATAATAAAGATTTAACAGGATTATTCAAAACGGAGTCAATGCTTAACACAATGAAGTATACCTTAACGATATTTTCTTTTAATTCAAAATTTTGTTTATTCAGCTCATAATATTCTTCAATTTCGTCGTCAGTAACTGTTTTATCGAGGTTTTGTTGAATAAGTTGTGTCTCATACTGGTAGGTAATCAATGAGTTTCGGTAATTTTTGAGTTGAATGCGAAAATCCTTTTGTTCATCGGAAAGATTAGATTCGGCTTTTCTGAGAATAAGTTGTTGTTGTACCCATTTGTTAATATAATTTTTTACCAATAAAATGCTGTCTTTCACACTGGTCCCTTCAGGCACAACATCAACCAGTTCAGACTTATATAAATAAGTTCTATAAGTCCTTGCAAGAATTTCGTCATCTTCATTGCGAGGTAATTGCGGTGAGCATGCTAGCAGCAGGAAAACCAACATAATTATTGTATGTATGAATAAGTTAGTTTTCATTTTATTTTAGAAAAGACGTCCTGATTTACATCAACAGGATATTTCATCCTAAGTTCTTTAATCCATTCTTTCTCTAAAAAATTTTGGTAATCGGCAGTAATGATCCCCCGCGCTTCACTTAATAATTTAGGTTGCGGAGATAATACCTCATGAACATCAACAAACACAATTTGGCCATCTACCTCAAAATTATCCGTAATTCCTTTTTTCCAATTAATTTTATCAATGATTTGGTTATCACCTTTTTCACATTTGTCGTCAATAATGGTGAGATAAATTACCGAATCAGGGTTAATGGCATTTAAAATATCATTTTTATTAAATCCTTTCCTGGCCATTTTACGAGCCTGTTTAACATACGCCGGATTTGAGAATGTATAGATAGAAGTATTGAGTCTTTCATCCCACATATAGTTGTTTTTATGCGTATTATAGAATTCAGCCAACCCAATGGAATCATTTATAGCTTTCGACCAAACTTTCTGATCGGTCAACTCAAACAAAAGGATTCCATCTCTGTATTCTTTAACAAGGGTCCGGAATTCCGGATATTTTTTTTCAAGCTGACTATCTTCATAAGCTATTATACTTGCATTGATAAAGCTGTTGAATTTTTTATTCACAAAGACTTTTATATCCTCCCTTGGAGTGACTGATTGAGTTTTCTCGAGGTAGGCGATAAAATCTTTTTGAAAATAGTCATTGCCATCAAGTTGAAACAAAAGGTTATCAGATTGGTTGGTATTTTCAGGATGCCATTTTGCTTTGAATATGGTATCATTCACGAGCGAATATATTTCTTCAAGGTTTTCTTTGTATTCGGTGAAATTATATTCGGTTTTAGATTGCCTGATGAATGATTTTTGGCTTTCTTTAGATCGGTCGCTTCTTACTATTCTTCCTTTTAGCTCAGGAATATCTTCTTCGAAAGAGGGTAGCCCTTTTTTTTCAACGAGTTTAACAATATGCCACCCATAGTTGGTTAAGAAAGGTTTTGTTATTTCTCCTGTATCGCTCAGGGCTGAAATTTCCATAATAAACTCTGGTATCATTCTATTCACTCCAAACCATGGTAACATGCCTTCTTTTTCGATAGTACCTTTATCATCCGAATATTTTCTTACAACATCAGCAAATTTAGTTCCACTGGTAAGTTCGTCATATGCTTTCTTAACTTTCGTTTCTGCTTTTAACGAATCCTGATGGGTAGCATTTTTGGGGAAAAGGATCAGAATATGGGCGACAAGTACATTGCCAAGTGCCTTTTTTTTATCGGTAACTTTAATCAGGTGATATCCGTAGGTTGTTCGAACTGGCATTGATATTTCCCCGACAGCTGTATTATAAGCACCATTTTCGAACGGGTAAACCATGTCAAAAACTGTAAAATAACCCAAATCGCCTTTATTCCCCTTCATGTATGGCCTGCGGGAAGTGGCTGGCCTGTCCTTCGCCGACGGATCTTCTGAGTAAGTGACAGCCATTTCAGAAAAGTCTGCGCCATTCATAATTTCTTTACTGATTTCCATGATGGATTGGAATGCAGCCAGCGTATCTTCAGGATTGGCATCTGCATTAACTTTTATAAGGATATGGCTTGCCCTGAGGTCATATTGTTTTCTCTCAAAAGCTTGCAAAAGTAACTTTTCATCCATTGCATTATCAGTAAGATAAGGCTGTGCAAGCTGATTCCGGTATCCTTTCAATTCATCCTTGAAGGTTGTTAGTGTATCTAAACCCAATTCTTCAGCTTCTTTTACTTTAAGTTTGAAATTAATGAATAGCTCAAGGTATTCCTCCAGTGATTTTTTATCGATTACATCGTTGTTGAAATTATTTTTACGATAAATATTCAGGAATTCTGTTTCAGTAATTTTTTCACCTCCAATGGTCATTAAGGTCTTATCACCTGAATTTTGTGCTACTGAGGTGGATAAAATGATTATTCCTATGATTGCTAAAAAGAATTTTAAGATGTTTTTTTTCATTTTAGTTATTATTTATTGATATTGATTTTTTAATATTTCTGGTTAAAATAGATATTAGTGTTATTGAAAATCTCTCCCAAAAGCAGCTAAGATTTACCGGCTATAATTTGGTGATTCTCTTGTGATGGCGATATCATGAGGATGGCTCTCCGTAATACCAGCAGTAGTTATTTTTATAAACCGGGTGTTGTTTTGAAGTTCCTGGAGATTTTTCGATCCGGTGTATCCCATTCCGCTTCTCAGCCCGCCAATAAACTGATGTATCACCTCTGCCAAAGATCCTTTAGAAGGAACTCTTCCAACAATACCTTCCGGGACAAGTTTTTTAATATCTTCTTCCATATCTTGGAAGTAGCGATCTTTCGACCCTTTCTGCATGGCTTCAATAGACCCCATGCCGCGATAGGTTTTATATTTTCTCCCTTCAAAAATTATTGTTTCACCAGGTGATTCATCCACTCCGGCAAACAGTGATCCTGCCATAACAGAATAGGCACCAGCAGCAATGGCTTTAACGATATCACCGGTATATCTGATTCCCCCATCAGCAATAACCGGGATGCCGCTTCCTTTCAAAGCTTTACTGACATCCAGAATTGCTGTAAGCTGAGGAATGCCTATACCTGCAATGATTCTGGTGGTACAAATGGAACCCGGGCCTATTCCGACTTTAACAGCATCAACCCCAATTTTTTCAAGTGCTTTTGCGGCTTCTACTGTGCCAATATTACCGACAACGAGTTCCATTTCAGGAAATTTTTTCTTGACAGATCTGGCCATTTCCAGGACTCCTTTACTGTGTCCGTGAGCAGTGTCAATAACAATAGCGTCAACTTGTTGGTCAGCAAGAGCCTGAACCCTTTCGAGTGTATCGCCAGCTATTCCAACAGCTGCGGCAACCCGAAGCCGCCCCCTGGCATCTTTGCAAGCATTTGGTTTTGTTTTTATTTTAAGGATATCTTTATATGTAATTAACCCCACCAGTGTATTGTTTTTACCTATAACGGGTAATTTTTCAATTTTATATTCCTGAAAAATATCTGCAGCTTTCTCTAAATTAGTTAATTCGGTAGTTGTAATAAGCCCTTCTTTTGTCATTACCTTATCAACAGGCTTTTGCAAATCTTTTTCAAATCTTAAATCCCTGTTAGTTACGATGCCAACCAGTTGGTGGTGTTTATTCACAACCGGGATGCCTCCAATATTATTTTCATTCATGATGTTACGGGCATCACCGACGGTAGCCTCAGCATTAAGAACGATGGGGTCAATAATAATACCGCTTTCGGCACGCTTCACTTTTTTCACTTCAAGAGCCTGAGCTTCAATACTCATATTCTTATGTAACACACCAACTCCTCCTTCCTGGGCTATGGCAATCGCCATTTTTGACTCCGTTACCGTATCCATTGCCGCTGAGATTATCGGGATGTTCATTTTGATATTTTTTGAAAAGAAGGATGAAATATCAACATCCCTTGGCATGATGTCAGAATAGGAAGGAATTAAAAGCACATCATCGTATGTGAGACCTTCACCAGTAAATTTATCCGGATCTAAAACCATATCACGTAATTTTTTGTCGGGCAAAGGTATAAAAAAAGCATTATAATTAATATGAAAACCAGACGGCTATTTTAATAGAGTTACTGTTCCTTTTTTCTCAAACTTTAATCCTTCAGGGGAAATGTAATGTATCAGGTAAACGTAAACACCCAAAGGTGACGGTTGATTTTTGTATTGTCCATCCCAGGAGTTATTAATCACGGAAGTTTCAAACACTTTTTCTCCCCACCTGTTATATATAACAAATAAATAATCAGCAGATTCGTCGGTGAAAATATTTACGGGCCCAAAATTATCATTATAACCATCGTTATTTGGTGTAAAAGCATTGGGCATATGGATGTTGGATATTTGGGAGATAAGTGTTTCATTGGAAAAACTTTTTAATGTGTCATTTGAAGGAACGGAATAAGAAAGGACAACGGCTTCCACAAGATAAGTGAACTTTCCTCCACGGCCAGATAAATGCGAAATATTGTCATCATATTGTAATTCACCCGGGGCAAAAGTTATAATAGTGTCAATCAAACCGTTGATCTTTCTGTAAAGCCGGTATTGGCTAATATCTCCTGTGGATGTTTCATAAGGGGTCCACTGTAATGTATTGATATTTACTGCGCTAACGTAACCTTGCAACAATATTGTCCGGGCTTCATTATTGGGTAACCAGGTTTCATTGTTACAATCATCCAGCACAATAATTTTGTAATAATAATCATGGCTTGATGGTTGAACGTTATAATCTGTGAAGGAAAGGATGGCACTGGAGTTAATATCTTCTTTGTGTACCGTATCATAGGCCTCATTTGCATTTGTTTTCCTGAGGATGATACTTTGAGTGCCAAAGGCTGTGGTATCGACGAAATATTGTAACCAAATAGCATCGTTTGTAAGCGTGTCAACAGATGCAATTTTAAAATTTAGTGTATCGGGTTGGTCCGGGCGGTTGGCAAAAAAGCATTGAATACACGATGAAGAGGTGCGGCTATTGTTATCAGAAGCCCTTATATAGTAACAATAAGTTGAATCAGGAATAAAGTTTGATGTATAAGTGTATGATGTGTTGAGTGTTTCCGTAATAAGGTTTATTTCCATGGTGCTGGTGTCGATTTCATAGATTTTGTAGGCATCAACTGGGTCGAAATTGATATATGGGTTCCAGCTCAGTAAGATGCTTGTATCACAATAATCAAAATAGACGGGATTGAGGTACATAGTGTTAAAAAAGGCAGTGTCAAACCCTCCAAGGCCAGTAAGGTTACATAGATCAACTGCTGCTACTCTATATGTTTCAATCTGATACCCGGCATTTGATGTGTAATCAATATAAAACGTGTCGGGAGCCAAAACTTGGTCGATTTCAGGCCATCCTGTGGCATCTTGTCGATAAATAATATACTCTTTCAGGTCGCTTTCCTGCACTGGGTCCCAGCTGATGGCAACTGTTCCATCGAATGCTACAGAAACGGTGTCCATTTGAACAATACTAAGATTATTTCCAGGAGGAAATCCATCCTGGAATAGGTCTGAATCGACATTTGAGGATGAAATGCAATAAATAACAGTATCGGTACACTCAACTTTATATCGCAATAGTGTATCACTGCAGTAGGGATAGGTGATGGTATCCTTATAAATTAATTCGTCTGTGGATCCAATCCACCCCCAATTGCTGGTTTCGTCTTTTCTAAAAATGTCATATGTGCAAAAATGATCTGGCGAGAGAGCATTCCAATTCAATGCAGCTATCGAGTTATTGGAAATCTCATTCACATTTAGAAAAATTGAACATAATGTATCGGAAGGTTCAGAATAACCGGAAGTATCAATCAGCTGAATGAAGTAGTAGATTTTCGACACACCGGCATTATCTTCCAGATAAGTAAATGAAATGGCATCGTGAGGAATTGTATCGACATCGGTTTTAATAAAAATTACTCCATCGTAAGAGCGGTATGTATGATAAGTCTCAATCGATGTGGTGTTGTAGCCAGAAGTATCCCATGTAAGTGTGACTGAATCATTATCAATTGATATGCACCTTAAATCAGGAACAGGAGTGGATTGTGAATGCCCCATCAGGATAGAAAAGGAGAAAAAGATGAAGAATAATATATTAAATATTTTTTTCATTGTAATATCGATGCTTCCGGGAAGCATTACAAAGGTACAATATTTTCAGCCCTGAAACCCACGACTAAAGTCATGGGCTAAGTCGTGGGTTGCTAAAATATAACTCCATATCTTTCAAAATATTTTCAGAACCTGATCGAATATTATTTTATAAATTTGTGCGCGCATACAAATGAACTATTTTTTTTAATTGTATGTTCATGTGTTTGAATATTCGGGTGAAGGGAAATTAAGCCATTTTATTAAAAAAATGTTAGTTATGAAAAGAGATACATTAGTTTTTGAGTTCATTGAAAAAGAGAAGCAGCGTCAATTAACCGGTATTGAATTAATTGCTTCTGAGAATTTTGTCAGTAAGCAGGTATTAGAGGCGATGGGTTCGGTAATGACGAATAAGTATGCTGAAGGATATCCCACAAAACGATATTATGGAGGCTGTCAGCATGTTGATGAAACTGAGCAACTGGCTATTGACAGAGCAATGGAACTGTTTGGGGCGGAGTGGGCCAATGTTCAACCGCATTCGGGTGCTCAGGCCAACATGGCTGTTATGCTTGCATGCTTGAAACCTGGTGATACTTTTATGGGCCTTGATCTGTCTCATGGTGGTCATTTATCACATGGTTCAGCAGTTAACAGTTCGGGTATTCTGTATAAACCTGTTGCTTATGAGGTAGATAAAGAGACTGGTGTAGTTGACTATGATAGAATGGAAGAAGTTGCCCTGATTGAAAAACCAAAATTAATTATTGC
>JAGLWB010000409.1 GCA_023133655.1 Bacteroidales bacterium | reverse complement strand
AATCTTTAAAATCTCATCTTTACGGGAGTTTAACGACCTGGCCCTGGAAATATTTCATTATCAGTATAAAAACAATATAGTGTACCGGCAGTTTGTGAATTCACTGAATACAGACGTGCAACATATTGATAATTACATGCATATCCCTTTTCTTCCTGTTTCATTCTTCAAGAATCATCGCATAATTAGTAAAAACCTTCAATCCAGGAAGATTTTTTCCAGCAGTGGAACAACTGGAAACAGGGCAAGCCATCATTATGTTTATGATCTTTCGCTTTATGAAGAAAGCTTTACCAATGGATTTGAATACTTCTATGGGGAGATAAAAAAATATTGCATCCTGGCATTGCTGCCGTCTTACCTGGAACGTAAAGGCTCTTCACTGGTGTATATGATGGATCATTTGATTAAAAAGACCAATAACAGGTACAGCGGTTTTTATTTACATAATTATAGTGAATTGTCAGATCGTTTAAAACGTTTTGAGGAGAAGAACAGTAAAATTTTTCTTTTTGGTGCCACGTTCGCTTTGCTCGACATGGTTGAAAAATACGAAATAGACTTACCTGATGCCATTATCATGGAAACAGGAGGGATGAAGGGGAGAAGAAAAGAGATGATACGTGAAGAGTTACATGATCAATTATGCAGAGGATTTGGTGTTAATAAAATACATTCTGAATATGGCATGACAGAGCTTTTATCGCAGTCATATTCCGGGGGAAGTGGCATTTTTTATTGCCCGCCCTGGATGAAGGTGCTGATCAGGGATATCAATGATCCCCTCTCGCTGATAGGTCACAACAGCACGGGAGGAATTAATATTATTGATCTGGCCAATATTTTTTCATGTTCTTTTATTGCCACCGAAGACCTTGGCAGATCCGCCACCAATGGTTCTTTTGAGGTATTGGGCCGTTTTGATACCAGCGATATCAGGGGATGCAGTTTGCTGGTAGTATAATTTTAGGAGTAGCCAGTAGCCGGTAGCCAGTCAGCAGTTGGCAGTAGGCAGTCTGTAAACTTTAAACCTTGAACCTTGAACCTTGAACTCACCCGATACGATCGTTGCTTCGCTCCACCGGTTACCGCCTACCGGCTACTGCCTACTGTCTTCCGGCTCCTGAAAAAATCGTATCTTAGCACCAAAATAGAATAGCTATGAAAAAATTTGCCGTTGTACTTGCCGGATGTGGTGTTTTTGATGGCGCTGAAATACATGAAGCCACATTGACTATGCTGGCCATTAAAAAACAGGATGCCGACTATGTAGTTTTTGCTCCGGATATCCCCCAATATCATGTTATCAATCATGTTACCGGTGAGGAGATGCCTGAAAAACGTAATGTGCTTGTTGAATCAGCTCGTATAGCAAGGGGTAACATTAAAGCTTTGAGCGATTTTAATGCTGATGACTTTGATGCGCTTATTTTTCCCGGAGGATTTGGTGCTGCCAAGAACCTGTGCGATTTTGCTTTCAAAGGTACTGATTGTACCATCAATGCAGAAGTGGAAAGTTCTGTTAGGGCCATTGCAAATCAAGGAAAGCCAATTGGGGCCTTGTGTATTTCTCCGGTAATTATGGCTAAAATTTTTGGTGCGGTGGACCTTACCATCGGCCAGGATCCCGGAACATCCGAAGCGATTGAGAATATGGGCGCAAATCATGTGATGGCCGGACATGGCGACGTTGTGGTTGATAAAGAAAAAAAGTTATTTACCACACCTTGTTATATGCTGGACGCAACGATAGTTCAAATAGCCGATAGTACTGATAATATTGTTAAGGCCATGTTGGAGAGC
>JAGLWB010000408.1 GCA_023133655.1 Bacteroidales bacterium | reverse complement strand
GAACCATTACAGTGGCAATTGTTGGACGTAAACGGCTAAAAGAAAATAAGATAATCACTTATTTTGATAGTGTTTTGAAATATGTTTGGCTTGGTTTTTTTATCAGCTTGGTTATTGTATTGATTATGCCTTCTTTCGGGTTTTTTAGTAAAAGTGTTGGTTATCCGTTTATCATAATTCTTTTGGGTTGGGGAACTGTTATATCCGGAGGAATTCTAAAATTCAAACCGTTGATCATTGGTGGTATTCTGGCCTGGATTATTGCCATTGCAGATTTTTTTGTCAGTGTAGAAAACCAGCTATTGATGATGGCGCTCGCCACAATTGTTGCTTACCTTATTCCGGGATACATGTTAAAATCGAAAGTTTGAGTTTTGGGCATTGAGAATTGGTATTTGGAATTTGGCAATATATTTTATATATTTAGCCTATGAAATTTCAATCCAAAGCCACCTCACCTCCTGTCCCCCTCTCCTCAAGGTGGAATCGATTGCCGACTGCCGACTGCCGACTGTCGACTTGCCTGAAAAGTGCAAAATCTTATCTCTTCCTCATAGTTTTATCATTTACCCTTACATTCCCCTCCACCGCCCAAACACAATGGTACAAATATCCCGGCAACCCTGTATTCCAGCCTGGGAAAAGTGGCGAATGGGATCAAGCCAAATATGCACGGACGGTTATATTTGAAAATGATCAATACCATATGTGGTACTATGGGTGGTCAGTAGATGTTCCAGGTTCTAGTGCCATTGGCTATGCCTCTTCCCATGACGGCATCCACTGGCAAAAATATGAAGCCAATCCATTGGAGTTCAAATGCGAAGGTGTTTCCTGGGATACCAGTTTTTATTCCTTTGATATCATAAAGAGAGACTCCATGTATTACATGTGGTATATTGGGATAGCAAAAGAGAATCTTACCGGTTATATTGGATTTGCATGGTCGGATGATGGCCTTAACTGGACAAAACACCTGGAGCCGGTTATGAAACCAGGAAAGGATGATGAATGGGATGCTTGGGGTATCTATAAACTCAAAGTGTTTTTTGACGGTATTTGCTATCATATGTGGTACAATGGACTAAAAAACAGCACCCCTGCATTTGTAAGAATTTTATATGCCACATCTGATGATGGTATTTTTTGGGAAAAGCATCCTGCAAATCCGGCAGTTGATGTTGGAGAATCCGGCTCCTGGGAAGATCATGGAGTAGGTATCGGTAGCGTGAACTTTAATGGATCACACTATGAAATGTGGTATGACGGCTTCAACTTAATTCAAACTGAAACTGGTTATGCTACATCTAATGATGGTATCAACTGGATCAAATCATCTGAGAATCCTGTATTGAAAGCCGGGGAATTGGGTACATGGGACACATGGCTTGCCAGAGATCCAATAGTTATAATAAATGATTCTATATACAGAATGTGGTACTATGGACATGACAATTCCAGGGGCAACATCGGCTATGCCACTACATCAGCTGATGAAGCCATGGCATGGAATACGGCAACGATAAACAAACCACAAAAGATTATCAAAGTACAGGTATTTAACAGGGTGGAATATATAAAAGTGGATAGCCTGGCCCGGATCCTGCCGGAGCTGACTGGTACTGAATTTATCGATGCCTGCAACAAACTGGCCCTGGCTTATTCACTGAACGATGATGAGAAAAGTTTTTTTTATGCTGAAAAGGCGCTGGAATTGGCTGAAAAAACGGATTACCCTAAAGGAAAAGCTATGGCTTTATACAGTATAGGAAACTGCCAGTATGTTATGGATAACTTTTCAGTTGCTCTTGCTAACCAGTTATCAGCTCTATGGTTATTTGATTCCCTGAATATGCAATTCGAGCTGGGAAACTTATTATCCCAGATAGCCGGTATTCACTCCTATGCCGGATTGCACGACCTCGCTTGTAGATACCACAAAATGTCACTGGAGGTTTTTGACAGGCAAAATGATACCGGGTTCATTCTACATTCATTAATTTATCTGGGATATTCATACCTTCAATACGGAGATACCAATAATGCGATAAAGACTTTTCAACGAAGACTGTCCCTGGCAAAAGAAATCAAGGATAAATGGAAACAGGTAGATACTTACGAGGCTCTTGGTCTCTGTTATGCAGGGCGCATACTTGATTCAGCGCTATATTATTTCAACGAAGCAAATAATATCTGGAATACCTTGAATGCCAGTGGATACCAGGGGTATAACTTCATGATCACTGCTGAGGCCTACTTTTCTGCCGGACCGGAATACTATAATGAAGCTGAGGAGTATTTCTTAAAATCCTATGAGAGATTCGGATCAGGGCGGCAGATGCGGGTAAGATTGTTAAACGGAATGGCGGAATTATATTTTAATATCGGCAGATATGACAAATCCAAAGAATACTTAGATCTTTCTTTGCTAATATGTAAGGATTTCCTGGCGAAGCAGAACCATCAAATGTTTACCTACCTGAATGACAAACTGCAATATGAAAGATACCTGAAATCTTTTATGGAGAAGATCTACCGGCTTTATTACAGGATCTATACAGCTCTGAAGGATAATGACTTAGCATTTGATCATTTTATCCTTGCCACACAATGGAAAGACAGTATCTACAACCAGCAGAACAGAAGGCAATGGGCCATGATGCAGGGGCAATACGAGACAGAAAGGGCCGAGAATAAAATAACCATGCTGGAAACGGAGAACGAAGTAAAAGACTTGCGCATACAACAATCCAGAACCTTTATATATGGCATGGGAGGATTTGTAGTAGTCATTATCCTCATGGCATTGTTGTTTATTCGCCAGAATAAGGTAAAAGCGGAACATAAATCGGTGGTGCTTGAGCAAAAACTCCTGCGCTTGCAGATGAATCCCCACTTTATTTTTAACGCACTATCGAACATACTTAATTTCGTCAACAGAAAAGACACTACCAATGCTGCAAACTACCTGACAAGTTTTTCCCGATTGTTACGTACCACATTGGAAAGCTCCAGAGAGGATTATATTTTACTGGAGGAAGAGATCAGCAGTTTAAAAAACTACCTTGATCTTCAATTACTGAGATACGATGACAAATTTGATTATTCCATTGAGGTGGATGAAAACATTGATATTGAAAATGCCATTATCCCACCCATGCTCATCCAGCCCTTCATTGAAAACGCAATTGAACATGGCATCAGACATAAAGAAACCAAAGGGAAAATAAATGTACGGTTCCGGCTGGAAAATAAAAAAGTAATATGTGAAGTGGAAGATGACGGTGTTGGGAGGGAAAAAGCCTGGCAGGCTGAATATCAGAAACGAAAAACACATAAATCACTGGCTACTACCATTATTAATGAGCGAATACAGTCGCTGAATAAAAAACTAAAGCAAAAAATAAATT
>JAGLWB010000407.1 GCA_023133655.1 Bacteroidales bacterium | reverse complement strand
GCTCTACCAGCTGAGCTACATCGGCCTATTGATTTTCAGCATGCAAAGATATAAAAAAATGCAGCCCCTAAAAAAGGACTGCAAAGGTATAAACAATAAAAATAACAAACAAAGATTTTTAAATTTTTATACTAATTATTTATTCCGTTAATGTTTCCTGAGTTTTTCTTTATGTTTTTTGAGCTGCCTTCTTAATGCTTCTACAGCCACATCAGTGGCCTCTTCAAATGTTTTAGATTGCTTTTTTGCAAATAGATCATTCCCTCTAACGATCAACCGGATTTCAGTGATCTTATTTGTCTGGGCTTCTGAATTGTCAAGCTTCAAGGTAACTTTCCCGCTGATAACCCCATCATAATAACTGGAAAGTTTCACTACTTTCTCATTGATGAAATCTTCAAGCTTTCGGTCAGCCTTGAAACGTACAGATTGAATGCTCACGTTCATAATTTACCTCCTTTTTTTATGCTTTTGGATGGGCTTGTTTATGTATTGATTTTAACCTCTCAATTGTATTATGTGTATACACTTGTGTAGCCGACAAATTAGTGTGGCCCAACAGTTCTTTCACAGCGTTAAGATCAGCACCGTTATTCAACAAATGCGTAGCAAAAGTGTGCCTTAATACATGAGGGCTCTTCTTTTCAAGTGTTGTAATCAAATTCAAATACTTATTTACTATACGGTATATAAGCCTCGGGTATGTTTTAAGTCCTTTTTTGTTAACAAATAAATAATCACTTTTGTTCGTAATACCAAAAACTTGCTCTTTTAACAACACATAATTATATATTAAAGACTTCATCTCATTCGAAATAGGGATTAATCTCTCTTTACTTCTCTTTCCAAGAACCTTAACGGTTAAATTTTGAAAATCAATATCATCTTCTTTTATATTAATGAGTTCGGCGAGTCTTATTCCGGTGTTGTAAAACATTTCCAGTATCAAATAATCCCTCTCTCCTGTAAAATCTTGCGTAAAGTAGCTTTTATCGAAAAGCATCTCCATTTTATCATATTCCACAAAAACAGGCAATTTCTTCGAAACTTTTGGTGGGATCACTCTGTTCATAGGGTTTTCAGATATTACATTTTCTCTAAGAAGAAACTTGTAAAAAGACCTCAAACTACTTAGTTTTCTATTTATGGCTCTTGGACTAATCGACAATTCCATTAACTCGATTAGCCAGGAGCGGACCATTTGATAATCAACCTGGCTAAGGTCATCCAGATCGTATAATGTGTTAATATAATTTTGAAATTGGCCAAGATCAGACTGGTAGGCTTTAACTGTGTGGTCTGAGTACCTCTTTTCAAATCGGATATAAACAATAAAACGCTCCCTCAACATTCAAAAAAATAAGAAGATACTTTGTTATTCGTTTTATAAATGTAACGCTAAAATTACAAATAAATTTCTTATTTCACAAAGATATCTTCCCAAAAAGATAAATTTTTTTTTTTACGGTAAACTATTCTTCGTTTTGCCGCAATTGCTGAACATAAATAGCTTTAAGTTTTTCTTCTCGTTTTTTTACCGACGGCTTGGTAAATTTCTGTCTGTCTCTTAACTCCCTGATAACACCGGTCTTTTCAAACTTTCTTTTAAACTTCTTTAAAGCCCTGTCAATGCTCTCACCTTCTTTAACTGGAATAATAATCATTTTCTTAAAACGCTCCTTTTGTTTTCGGTTATTTGTTATTTATTATCGTTAATTATTTTTTATACTTCCAAAATGGGGTGCAAAGGTAGAAATATGTTTTTACAAATCAAAATGCAGGATGAAAAAAGTTGACAGTTGACAGTTGACAGTTGGCAGTTGACAGTTGGCAGTTGACAGTTGACAGTTGGCAGTTGACAGTCGGCAGTTGACAGTTGGCAGTTGGCAACTGGATGTTTATTGCTAATACGCGACAGATTGTTACAGATTGTCAAAAATAAACCTTGTCATTTTCCTGTAAAGATGGTTCCGCGTATTTCCCCCATAAATACCATGATTCCTGTTTGTATAGATCATCATATCAAAGTCTTTATCTGCCTGCACCAACCTCTCAGCAAATTCCAGGGTATTTTGAACATGAACATTATCATCGGCGGCTCCGTGAATGATCAATAACCTACCCTGAAGCTGGTCAGCAAAATTTAAAGGAGCATTATTATCATAACCATCCGGATTTTCACCAGGCTTGCGCATAAACCGTTCTGTATAAATATTATCATAATAACGCCAGCTTGATATAGGGGCTACTGCTATTCCGGCCTTAAATACGCCCTCTCCTTTCGTCATGCAAAGGAGAGTCATAAAACCCCCATAACTCCACCCCCAAATCCCGATGCGTGATGCATCTACAAAAGGTAGTGAGGCAAAATATTGGGCTGCTTCAACCTGATCAACAGTCTCATATTTCCCGAGTTGGAGGTAAGTCATTTTACGAAACTCTTCTCCCCGCCCCCCGGTTCCCCGGCCATCAACGCAGGCAACAATATATTCTTCCTGGGCAATATAATTATTCCAACCAAAATCCCAGTTATCCATTACTTTCTGAGAAGCTGGCCCGCCATATTGGTACATTAAGATAGGATATTCATGATTTTTATCAAAATCGGGAGGTTTAATCATCCATCCGTTCAACTCAACTCCTTCTGATGTTTTAAATGAAAAAAACTCTTTATAATTAAAATAAAAGTCACTGAGTTTTTCCTTTAACACATTATTATCTTCTAATGTTCTGATTAGTTTTCCTTTTGAATTAAATAACTTTACAACGTTTGGTGTCGTAGAACTGGAAAAAAAGTTAATAAAATATTTGAATCCTTGACTGAAGTCAGCTCTGTTCACACCTTCATCATGTGATAATTTCTTTTTCCTGCTCCCATTGATTTTTATTGAGTACACATCTCTTTCTATTGGAGAGGATTCGCACGATTGATAAAAAATCAATTTTTCTTTCGGATCATAACCATAAAAATCCGTCACATCCCATTCTCCCTTTGTAACCTGGTTTACAAGTTCCCCATCCATCCCATATAAATATACATGATTCCAACCGTCCTTTTCGTTCAGCACAACAAAATGTTTATTGTCTTTAAGAAAGGTCAAAAAATCATAATTATTTTCATCTACATAATATGTGTTCTCATCGGTGTACATCACCCAGGATTCACCTGTATTTTTATTTAAAATAAGCAATTCAAGTTTATTTTGAAGCCTGTTTAAACGATAAACACAAAGCAAATCAAGATTGTTGGTCCATTTAATTCGCGGAATGTACTGATCCTTTTCCTGCCCCACATCCATTATGCTGGTTTTTCCGTCCATAAGATTATAAACATGAACACTCACCAGCGAATTATCTTCACCGGCTTTGGGATATTTCCAGCTTCTGTTTTCCGGATATAGTGCATTCTCTTCTATTTCCGGAACCTGACCAGCAAAAATAGTCATGTAAAACTCTTTCACTTCGGTCTCATCAAACTTCATAAAGGCGAGCGATTTGCCATCCGGCGACCAGGCAAAGCCTTTACTAAACCCAAATTCCTCTTCATAAACCCAATCGGGCGCACCGTTAATTATGCAATTATGCTTCCCATCAGTTGTTATTTGTTTCTCTTCTTGAGAAATCAAGTCGGTAATAAATAGATTATTTTTTCTTACGAAAGCCACTTTTTCACCATCAGGAGAGAACGTTGCCAGTTGTTGCTCCCCTGTATCGGATAATATCTGAAGAAGTTTGGTTTCGATATAATAAATATAATATTCAGCAGTAAACGAATGGCGAAAGATTTGCTTTCTGTTCGTGGTTAAGAGAATTTTCGACTCATCATCACTGAAAGAATAATTACTAAAATGCGTGAATTCACTTAACGACTTATCACCAATGTTGAAAATAGTATCAAGCACCTCACCAGTCTTATAACTATGTTTTACGATCATGGTATTATTTTCCAATGTAGTATAGGTAACACCATCGTTCATTGAACGAACGCCGTAGACTGACTTTGGAAAAAACTGGTAGTTTTTGATCACATCATCCAGTATAATCTTTTTACTGCCAGTTTGGCTGTTTGCAATCGTCACATTTGCTACGACTAACGAGGCTATTAAAAAAATATTGATTATTTTTTTAATATGTTTTTTTTCTCTTTCCGGTTGTAAATTCAAGGTTCAAAGTTCAAAGTTCAAGGCTGAGCG
>JAGLWB010000406.1 GCA_023133655.1 Bacteroidales bacterium | reverse complement strand
ATTGAAGAATGATCTTTTTTTTCCCCTTTAACCAGAAAACCGGTAATTTTGGCAAATATCTTTGTTATTTTATTACCATGGTCAATAAGACGATTCTTCTCTCAACAGCTTATCTGCCACCAATTGACTATTTCCGCTGGTTAGTGCCTGGAAATGATTATTTAATTGAAGCACACGAAACTTACGCTAAACAATCGTATCGTAATCGATGTTATATCTACTCTGCCAATGGAAAACTACCTTTGATCATTCCGGTTATTAAAGTAAACGGGTCACAAACCAAAACGAAAGATATTGCAATTTCATACAGGGAAAAGTGGCAAAAAAATCACTGGAGAGCAATAACTTCAGCTTATAACTCATCTCCTTTCTTTCTCTATTATCAGGATAACTTTAAATCATTTTATCAACAAAACATCCCATTATTAATGGATTTCAACCAAATGCTGCTTAATAAGGTTCTTGAAATGATAGGAATTACTGCAACTATACGTTTTACGGAGAGCTATATAAAAACACCAACAAATTTAATTGATCAACGAGCAGTTTTCGATCCAAAAAGAGAAAATTCTTTTTCCTACAAACCTTATATACAGGTTTTTTCAAACAAGTCAGGATTTATCCCTGGCCTCAGTATCATTGACCTTTTGTTTAATCTTGGACCGGAAACAAGGTCGTATTTGACAACCACAGAAGAGAAATAACAACTAATCTCCGGGGTACTCAATACGGATATGGTAAATGTTCAATAACTTCCGTTTGAGTATTTTTTTTATTTGGGTGATCTCTCTAAGGGTAAGATTTGCATTTTCAAGTTGTGCTTCAGCTATCTGACTGCCAATGATCTTTTCTACAAGGTTATCTATTTTCTGTTCATCAGGGAATCGTAAGCTTCTGGAGGCAGCTTCCACTGAATCTGCCATCATCAAAACAGCTGTTTCTCTGGAGAACGGAATTGGTCCGTGATATTTATAGCGGCTCTCATCCACATTTTCATCCGGAAAATGTTCCTTCTCTTTAACATAGAAATACTCAACCCTTCTGGTTCCATGATGGGTTCTGATAAAATCTATTAGAGGTTCAGGCAGTTTATGTTTTTTTGCCTTTTCAACTCCATTAATCACATGGCCAATAATTATTTCCGCACTCTCTTCATAAGTAAGTTCATCATGTGGATTTGCCCCGGTAACCTGATTCTCAATGAAATAAAGAGGGTTGTTCATTTTACCTATATCATGGTATAATGCACCTGTACGTACCAATAAGGCATTTCCTCCAATTTTATAAATAACTTCCTCCGCAATATTTGCTACCTGAAGAGAGTGTTGAAATGTACCCGGGGCTTTTCCTGATAGTTCCCTGAGCAATTTCGTATTTGTATCAGATAATTCCATCAACGTAACATCTGTGATGTAACCAAACATTTTCTCAAAAATAAAAATCAGGGGATATGAGAATAGGGTCAGAATTGCACTCCCCGCAAATAAAACAAAATAGGTTGTATTGATTTGGTTAAAACTCCCATCATGAATCAAAGCAAGAGCAATGTAAATGACAGAATAAGTAAAAAATATCAACAGGGAGGTCAGAAAAAATTGTGATCGGCGATGAAGTACTACAATACTTATGACTGTAATTATTCCGGCAATTAGTTGCAGGAAAACAAAATCAAAACTGTTCGGTACCAGAAAACCAATAATTATTACCGTGATAAGATGAATAAATAATGCCATTCGTGAATCAAAAAATGCACGAATAATTATTGGTGTAAGGCATATGGGTAATAAAAATAAATAATCAGGATAATAATTGGTTGTGAATGCTGTTAACAAAACCATCAGAACAATAACTAATGATATCAAAAGCAGGCGTCTGTTATCGAAAAAAATATCTTTCCGGAAAAAGTAAATAAACAGAAAAAGGGCTGACAGGGCAATGGTTATTAAAACAATCTGGCCGGCAAGTATCAAGGTATAACTGGACGATGGGCCTAATCGTGTTTCATATTCTTTTTTAAGTGACTCCAGGACCTGATATTTTTCAGCATTTACCAGCTCCCCTTCTGATATTATGCGTTCTCCATGTTGTATCATTCCCCTGGTAATTGAGACTGAACTTCGTGCATTCTCTTTTTCAACCTCTGTTAAATCAGGATCGTGCACAACATTTTGTATTAATTCATTCTCAAGCAGCCCTATGAGAAAAGGCATGTCAATCAATTCGTTTTGCTGTAATTTTTCTCTGATATAAATATAAGCATCACCTATGGTGAATAAGTTGCCAAGGGTAACTTCTTCAGCAACATTTCCTCTTATGAGGATTATTTTATTACTGGAGTCCTTATACTCAGGAGCGGCGTCAAGTTGAATAATCCCGATATGCAACACAGAATCAAGCAGGGAATAGCCAAAATCAAAGTTAACTTTCATCAAATCCACACTGTCGCCAGTAGACTTAAAGCCCCACTTTTGCTGAAAATTATCAGAAAAACTTTTCAAATGTTTTTGAGACAGCTCTTCGTTGAATACATAATAAGGGAAAACAGTTGAAAGAGCTTCTTCAATTTCCAAATTTAACTCTTCTTCCGACTTAGAAATAGCAAAATCAAATGGGGCAATTAAATTTTCATGTCTCCACGGCTTGCCCCTGTCAAAATCATACTTAAACTTCCCCTCTTTCGGGAAAAAAGAAACCAGCAGCGCAATCGAAATAACAAATAATAAACCCTTATAAATTAACTTGTAATGGTGCGTGATATAAGAAAAAAACTCTTTCATATTAAATATACCTACCCTGATTAACGATTCCGGATTAGCAGTGTTAGGATGAAGATCACTAAGATAATTTAAACAGTCAACAACTGTTAATCCGAAAAGTTTGTAAATTTACCAAATAATTAGATAAACTGTAACTAATTAAATCATTGTTTTCCTTTTAACGTGCGAGGTTAACTGGATACTGCCGACTGCCTACCGGCTACCGGCTACTGGCTACCGGCTACCGGCTACCAGCTACTACTAATTGCTAATTGCTAACTTTAATTACTAATCATGGAATACGGAATTTGTAATATCAGCGCTGTTCCCGTGCGGCGAGAGCCTTCTGATCAGTCTGAAATGGTTTCCCAATTGCTATTTGGGGAAACTTTCTCTATCACTGAAATCATGTTGAAATGGGTTAAGATTCATATTGACCACGATAATTATGAAGGGTGGATAGACAAAAAACAATTTCTTTCGTTGGATGAATCAGATTATTCAAAAATCAATTTACGGAAAACACATTTAAGTCTTGACATAGTAAGCCCTTTGAGCTTTCTTACGCACAACACTTCATTTCCCATTTTTCTTGGAAGTTCATTACCCGGCTTAGCTGAAGATGGCACATTTTCCCTACTAAATAATCGTTACAAGTATGAAGGCAATAGCATTGAAACGCCAAGCCTCTCTTTAAGGGAAAAAACAGTTGAACTGGCTATCTTGTATCTGCATGCCCCTTACCTTTGGGGTGGGCGATCTCCATTTGGAATTGATTGTTCCGGTTTCACACAAATGGTCTATAAATTAGCAGGTGTAAAACTCAAGAGAGATGCCAGCCAACAAGCTACTCAAGGAGAAACAATTTCTTTTATCAATGAAGCCTTACCCGGCGATCTTGCTTTTTTCGACGATGAAGAGGGCAATATTATCCATACCGGTATCCTTCTTGGATCAAATCAGATTATTCATGCTTCCGGTCAGGTTCGTATTGATACGATCGACCATCATGGGATATATAATAGGGAGGCTGGGGGGTATACGTATAATTTGAGGATAATTAAGCAACTGTTAGGGTAAGCAGTAGACGGTAGACGGTAGCCAGTAGCCGGTAGGCGGTAGGCGGTAGGCGGTAGCCGGTAGGCGGTAGCCAGCTTGGCAAACCTGAAACCTGAAACATTTACGGCCTGAGGCTTATTTATAACAATTTATTAACAATTTATAAGCATTAAATAAAACTCAACTCTGCTTCTTCCCACTTCAATTTAAATAAAAACTACTGAATAACAAAGGGTTTCGCTAATATTTCAGAGGAAGATTTCTAGATAAGAGCAACATACAACAAAATCCCATCTCATTCATAATCAGTGCATTAAATTGGTTGTAACTTTTCTTAATAAAAATTCACTTTTGAGATTGATTTTCATATTTTTACCTTTTTAATATTTTATACATTACGACAAATCATTTATTAACATTAATTAACTAAAAATCTAATGCTTATGAGAAAATTTAACAAATTCATTATGCTACTTGTTTCATTCATAATGATTACAAGTATGGCATTTGGACAAGGATCAACAACTGCCGGTATTAATGGTAAAGTTCTGGGTGATGACAATGCAACCTTACCTGGTGCCACTGTTGTAGTTGTTGAGGAGAGTACCGGATCTATGTATGGTACGGTTACTGATCTTGAAGGGTTTTATCGTATCCCCAACATCAATGTTGGCGGGCCCTACAAACTTACAATCTCTTTTGTTGGATACGAAAACTACGAAAGAACAAATATTTATTTAGCATTAGGCCAAACACTTAAGATTAGTGCCCAGCTTAGTCCAACTTCTATGACCCTGGTAGGTGCTGAGATCGTAGGCACACGAGAAGACATTTTTGATGGAAACCGTACAGGCGCTGAAACAGTGGTTGGCAGGGAACAGATCTCAACATTGCCCACCATTGCCAGAGACATGACCGACTTCACACGTCTTACACCACAGGCTATTGTCGGCGATAATGGGTCTATCTCAATTGCAGGTATGAATAACAGGTATAATGCTATCTCTATCGATGGTGCAGTAAACAATGATGTATTTGGTCTGGCAGCAACAGGTACCAATGGTGGTCAAACCGGAGGTACACCCATCAGTATGGATGCTATTGATCAATTCCAGGTTGTGTTAGCACCCTATGACGTTCGTCAGGGTGGTTTTGCCGGGGCCAGTATCAATGCCGTTACCAGAAGAGGTACCAACGATTTTGACGGATCTGCCTATTGGTTGTATAGGAATCAAAACATGGCCGGCTTAACACCTTATGCCGTTTATGAAGGTGAGGAAGATTATAAGAGGACACAATTAGATGAATTTAAAGCACAAACCTATGGCTTGAGAGTTGGTGGTCCAATAATAAAAAATAAGGTTTTCTTCTTCCTGAGTGTCGAGCAGCAGCGTGACCAAACTCCTCAACCATTCAACTTTGATAATTATGATGGCGATTCAGACTTAGCAGCCATTAATGCATTTGCTAATAAACTAAGGAATGATTATGGCTATGACCCGGGTGATTTCCTTAATAACACGAGAGAATTAAACAGTGATAAGATTTTGTTTCGATTGGATTTCAACATCAATGAGCAAAATAAACTGATGATCCGTCACCATTATACTAAAAATGAATCGATCGGGCCAGGCAGATCATCCAACCGGTCAATTAGCTTTTACAATAATGGGGTATATTTCCCAAGTGTGGTAAACTCTACTGCCATTGAGTTAAAAACTAACATGGACAACTCCTCCAATAACCTGGTAGTGGGTTTGACTTTTGTAAGAGATTCAAGGGACCCGATGGGTGAAAACTTCCCTGCCATGCGTGTATATGATGGAGCCGCCACTATTTGGGCCGGTTCAGAGCCTTACTCTACAGCTAACCAGCTTGATCAGGATATCATCACGATAACTGATAACTATAATATTTATAAGGGAGCGCACACAATTACTGTTGGAGCAAATATTGAATATTCGAAAACGTACAACCTGTTCATGCGTAAGAATTTCGGAGAATACAGATGGTACAGCCTATCTGATTTTATGGATGAGAAAAATCCCGTTCAGTATGAAAGAGGCTATTCTCTTGTTGATGACATTACCGGTGATGGCTCTGCCGCGGCTGCAGATTTTAGCATGATGACATTCGGTATTTATGGCCAGGATGAATGGCAAGTGAATGATGACCTCAAAGTCACACTTGGTTTGCGTCTCGACATGCCAATGTTCCTTGATGACCCAACAGTAGCGTTCACTGATCCCCTGACGGAAAAAGATAAAATACTACAAATTGATACAACCATAGCAAAAATAAAAGCAGCCGGTTATGATATGGAAGGAGCCAATGCAGGACAAATGCCCAAAACTCAAATAATGGTTGCGCCTCGTGTTGGCTTCAACTGGGACGTAAACGGAGAAGAAAAAACGCAAGTACGTGGTGGTGTTGGGATATTTACCAGCCGCATGCCTCTTGTATGGCCAGGCGGATCTTATACCAACAATGGCGTGACAGTTGGGGGTGTTTATGTGAAAAACTCATCGGGAATCGGTCAACCATTCGAGCCCAGATGGGATCATCAATATACGAATAGTGACTTCGGTGCGAAAGATATTATCCCATCAGGACAAATGGACCTTTTTGCTGAAGACTTCAAATTTCCACAGGTCCTTCGTACCAGCGTTGCTGTTGATCACAAATTACCCTGGGGACTTATTGGTACAGTGGAAGGAATTTTCACAAAAACACTTAATAATATGTTGTATTATAATGTGAACCAACAACCTTCTGATGGCACACTTGCTGGTGCTGACAACAGGCCTCATTATCCTGGAGAAAAAATTGAACCGGCCTACACACGTATTTTGCTAGGAACCAATACCAATGAAGGTTATTCGTATAACTTTACTGTTCAACTTCAAAAACCATTCGATAACGGATTTACCGGTTCTGTTGCCTATACATATGGCAAAGCCATGGCATTGAACGATGCAACTTCCTCACAGAACTCTTCACAATGGAGATACATGGAGAATGTAAACGGTTTGAACCACCTGGATCTTAGTTATTCAGATTTCAGCATGGGACACAGGGTAGTTGGTTTTCTTTCATATAAGATAGAAACACCTGACAAACGTGCCACTAGTTTTTCTCTCTTTTACGATGGTCACACAGGACATAGATACTCATATGTTTATAACGACTATGGTGATGTAAATGGAGAAGGCGAAAATCCCGGTAACCTGATCTGGATCCCGGCAAACTCCTCAGAAATCCGGTTCGTTGGTGATGCCACCGAACAAGCCCAGCAATGGAACGACCTGGATGCATTCATCGAGAGCGATGACTATCTGAAAGACAACAGGGGTAGTTATGCAGAAAGAAATGCGGCTACTTTACCATTCCAGAGTCTGTTCGATTTTAAATTCATCCAGGATTTCTATATTACTGCAGGTAAAGACAAACACACACTTCAAATTACATTCGACATTTTCAACGTAGCAAACCTGCTTAATAAAGAATGGGGTGTTAGAAGATACGTCACGAACACTGCTTACCAGCTTATCAAATTCGAAGGCTATGCTGAATCAGATAATGGTGAATTTATGCCCGAATTTAGTTTTTCAACACCAAAAGGTAACGTCTGGAACATAGATGATGGCGGTGTTAGAAGCTCAAGATGGCAAGGACAAATTGGCGTTCGCTATATCTTTGGCAGACCGTAATTATTTCCAATCTCAGCGAGGGGCATTGCCCTTCGTTGAGATATGCTTATAACCGCCGCTACAGGCGGTTTTTTTATCTGAATTAATTATGAATTATTGAAATCATGAAGCCATTTAATATTATTATTTTTTCATTATTAATTTCCATCCTTATATTAACATCCTGTGATACAAGTGATAAAAAGCATCCATCAGAAGACTTATATGTTGTCATGCTTTCATTGGATGGATTCAGGTGGGATTATGCCGATATGTATTCAACACCAAACCTCGATAAAATAGCCCAAAATGGCGTCAAAGCTCACTCATTAATACCTTCCTTCCCAACCAAGACTTTTCCAAATCATTATACCATTGCTTCAGGGTTATACCCTGATCATCACGGTATTGTGAATAACAGCTTCTATGATCCGAAAATGAATAAATATTACGCAATCGGAAACCGTGAGGCCGTTGAAGATGGAAAATTTTATGGAGGAGAGCCTATCTGGGTGACAGCAGAAAATCAGGGAATTGTTTCAGCATCATTTTTTTGGGTTGGGTCAGAAGCAGATATTAAAGGAGTTCAACCAACATTCTGGAAAAAATATGAGCATAGTTTCCCTTTTGAGCAGCGAATCGACACTGTCATATACTGGTTATCCCTGCCTGAAGACAAACGGCCACACCTGATAACATTTTATATGGATGAACCGGATAGTCAGGGACACAAAACAGGGCCTTTTAGTGAAGAAATGGATCAAAAAATTCAATACCTTGATAGCCTTGTTGGTGTGTTCATTTATAAAGTAGAACAATTACCCATTCATAACAAAATTAACATCATCATCACTTCTGATCATGGGATGTGCCCGGTTGCACCCAACCGTGTAACTTACTTAAAGGATTGGCTTCAAGTTGAATGGCTTGATACGATCCAGGGCAGTGATCCGGTTTACAATATACTGGCGAATGAGGGTTATATTGACACAGTTTATTTTGCATTAAAAAAGGCTGACCACATTACCGTGTGGAAACCCAATGAGGTACCTGAACGGCTCCACTACGGCACAAACCCCAGGGTACTGGATCTGATAGTTGTTGCCGACAGTAGCTGGGGCGTGAGGTGGAAACCGGGAAAGTATGGCTATCAAAAAGGTTCGCACGGCTTTGATAATAACAATACCGATATGCATACCATTTTTTATGGTATAGGACCGGCTTTTAAGACCAATTATGTGCATCCATCATTTGAGAATGTTAACATCTACGTATTGATAGCGCACATGCTACAACTTGAACCACAGCAAACTGATGGTAACCTGGATCATGTAAGAGGAATGCTGGCTGAATGATCCGGGTAGCTTTCATTTCTTAGGTAGTGATCGGCCATGACCAGAGCAGTCATTGCTTCCACAACAGGAACAGCCCGGGGAACAAAGCATACATCATAACGCCCCTTGGGCTTTGCAATTTTCTTGTTGCCCTTTTTATCCATCACAAACTGCTTTTGCATAATACTAGAAGGCGGCTTAAATGCAACGTTAAAATAAATATCCTCTCCTGTAGAAATACCGCCAAGGATACCACCTGCATGATTTGTTTTCGTTTGTATGTTCATTTTCCCATCAGCCGTTTGTTTTAGTACAAATTCATCATTATGCTCAGAGCCCTTCATTTCAGCAGCTTTAAAACCAAGTCCGTATTCAAAACCTTTGGCAGCATTAATACTTAACATGGCCCTGGCCAGATCAGCCTGTAACTTATCGAACACAGGCTCTCCAAGACCTGGAGGAGATCCGATAACAATGCAAGTAACTATCCCGCCAATTGTATCTCCCTCAAGCTTAATCTTATTGATGTAACGAAGCATTTGTGTTGAAGTTTTTTCATCAGGACAAAAAACAAGGCTATCATTTTTTTGATTGATATCCAGATCAGCGTATTGCTTTTTGATACTTACCGGGCCAATTTTTGAGACGAATGCAGTTATGCTAATTCCTTTTTGCTTCAGGAATAATTTTGCAATGGAACCACCAGCCACTCTGGCAGCTGTTTCACGGGCAGAAGCCCTTCCTCCTCCTCTATGATCACGAATGCCATATTTCGCATCATATGTAAAATCAGCGTGGGATGCCCTGAATATGTTTCTAAGGTGATTATAATCTTCAGGATTTTGATCCTTATTATTGAGGAGAAAAGCAATAGGGGAACCTGTGGTATAGCCATCAAAAACACCGGAAAGGATTTCAATTTCATCACTTTCCATTCTTGGAGAAGCAAATGATGAGCTCCCTGGCTTTCTTTTCACAAGTTCACTTTGAATAAAATCAGTATCAAATTGAATACGTGGTGGGCAGCCATCAACAACTCCTCCGATCGCCTTTCCATGAGATTCACCAAAAGTTGTAAGTCTGAATAGTGTTCCAATCGTATTACCTGCCATAGAAGGCAAATATAATCATTTGTATTGCACTAGATGTTTTGTTCATTCAGGATTCTCAATTTTGCTTCAAGGATAATAAGCTCTTTCTTAGCATTATCGATTTTCTTTTCAAATTCTATTTTTAGGATCTGGGCATTTTTTGAGTCGGCAAGAAAACCAATGTTATTTTCCCATAACATTATATCCTCTCTCATTTGGCTCAGCTTATTTGAAAACTGCCCTCTTTCCCTTTTTAAAATTTTATATCCATCAGGAGATTTTTTAACAGACTCCAGTTTTGTTTTATAATTTAATGAAGATATTTCTAAAGCATCAATATTCAGCTTATCATAATGTTTATTTATGGCAGACCTGAACTCATTATGTAAATTATCTTTTTCTTTAATAGGCACATGACCAATCCCCATCCAGTCTCTTTGAAATCCCTTTATTATATCCAGATTCTCTTTTTTTACATCTGAGAACTTCCAATTGTTCACCTGTTCAATGAGATCCTTTTTCAATTTCAAATTTTCATCTTCATGCTTATGAATATTAGCAAAATATTCAGCTTTTCTGTTAAAAAATTCATCACAGGCAGCCCTGAATCTTTTCCAAATTCTATTGGAGTGTTTTCTTGGCACAGGTCCGATATTTTTCCACTCTTTTTGAAGGTTAATCAATTGTTGGGTGGTCATTTTCCAGTCTGAACTTTCTTTCAACGCTTCAGCCTGAATGCAAAGCTCTAGTTTTAAGTTATAATTATTAACTTGCTGGTCTTTTATCTCTCCATAATAATCCTTTTTATCAGAAAAGAAAGTGTCGAGCGCTGACTTAAATCGCTCCCATATTGCTGTATTATATTTTCTTGGAACAGGACCAATTGACTTCCAAAGCTTAAGAAGTTCATTCATTTCATCAGTATGACCCTGCCAATCTTTTATATTCTGATTTTTGTCACGAATGATCTCTTCAGTTTTTTCACAAAGAGCTAATTTTGCCTGATAATTAGTTTCCTGGTTATCCCGGATTTTCTTATAATATTCCCTTCTTCTTTCATTAATCTTGTCAGTGGCATTTTTGAATCGCTCCCATATTTCGTCTTTTAAATCTTGTTGAACAGAGCCAATTTCTTTCCACTCCTCGTGGTACTTCTGTAATTTCTTAAACGAAATGGTAATTGAAGTTTCAAGCAGGAGTTCTTCAGCTTTTTCACAAAGTTCAATTTTTTTCTCCAGATTTTTTTTAAGGTCGAGATCCTTTAATTCTTTATTTATTTTCACCCTGTCAAAAAACTTCTCTACAAGGAAATGATAGCTTTGCCAAAGGTTATTAACTTCGTTTTTTGGCACCATTCCTATCTCTTTCCATCTCTCCTGCAAGGTCTTAAATTCATCATACGTTTTTTTGAGTGACTCTTCTGAATTAATTAGCTCTCTTAGTTCTTCCAGAATTGTCATTTTGGTTTTCAGATTCTTCTTTCTTAGTTTCTCCTGTTCTGCCAGGTATTTTGCCTTGTTATGCTTATATTTTTCAAAAGCATGGTTAAATCGTTTATTTAACGGGTCTTCTTCCGGTTCAAATTTGGGTTTATCACCGCCTTCATCAATGGAATCCTTGAGATTTTGTTCCTGTTCTTCCTTTACAATTTTCAAAAAGGCATATTTTATAAAAGATACCTTCGTTTTAATTTTATTAATAGCTGGATCTAATACAGCTTCCTCAAGAAGCTCAACAAGTCGATCCTTGCTAAGACCCTCATAATCAGATACTTTTTCCTCTACTTGATCAGCTTCCTTACTGTCATCATCAGTAATTTTATTTTCACCTTTGATCTCATCTTTGCCAGTCGCATTATCAATGGTAGCTTCATCTTTAACTACTTCATCTTTAGCT
>JAGLWB010000405.1 GCA_023133655.1 Bacteroidales bacterium | reverse complement strand
ATTTTTTTAAATTGAATCTTTTTAAAGTCAATAATTCTACGAGCTGAAAAGTTTCTTCTATATTTAGAAATAAAAAATAGTTGAATCAGGATGATAAAAATAATAATTCCTAATAGTAACCATTGATTATTTAAGGGAATACGAAAGATGTCAAGAATAAACATTAAGCCAGATATAATTCCAAAACCAAAAGGAAATGCAAATGCAATTTTCTCTAAAAAAGAACTTTTAATTGAAAGAATATGAATAAATTCAATTCCTAATAGAAATGCCAATATTAGTCCTAAAATAAAAAGCATAATTATTTATGGTTTATTGGGAATATTCCAAATTGGCCTTTTTTGTTAATCGGATAATTAAGTAGGTCATACCCCCAATAATCAACAACCGCAACATGAGTTACAATGTCGCGTAATTCATTTTTTTTAAATTCTCGTTGATAGATTAATTTTCGGGGATAGACAAAATAGCTTGCCCAGGGTTTCTGAATAACATATTTCACAAAATAACCTTTTTTCATACACCGATTGATAACAGAATCAGGCGGCATTAATATTATTGCGTTTTCCGGTGTATTGGTTTTAATAAAATTAAGATAATTGTACGTGAATCCAAGTTTTATTTCATTTTTCTTATCAAAGGTTATTGATCTGTTTTTTCTTATTACATCTAATCTGCCAATCAGAAAATCATTAATAACCCATTTATAACTGGGAATTGAGAATAGCATAATTACCAGGGAAGTAACTAGAATGAAGAAGGAAATAAATTCTTTTTGATATGTTTTAATAATATTAAATTTTAATTATACATGCGAATTTAAAAAAATTTTTGTTATTAATCAATACCTGAACCTTTTTTTTACCTCACCCCAGCCCTCCAAAATGGAGAGGGAGAAAATGGAAACCCTGAGGCAGGGCCTCTATGAATTTTTTAATTAAACCTCAGATCCCGAATAAGAGTTCGTTTTTTCGTGATCAATTCGACTTAGAATTTTCAATTCATTAGATCTTGAAAATTTAGTCTTATTGATTAAAATGAACAATGAAACAGTTTTAAAATAGATGATAAACAAGCGAATAAGCTACAGGATACTTACATAAAAAGTTATTTTTTGAAGGGTCTAAAAAACTGAGCAATCCGCCATAGGTGGATTGAACATGAATAGCCCTGTACGAAGTGCAGGGTAACAAAACAAAAAAAATGCCCTCCTTTTTTTGCTAATACGTGCAGGGGCATTGCATGACAAAAATCTCCCCCAGCACGTCAAAACAATATTTAGCCGCTTTTTAATAGTAATTATTAACAAATATATTAAATTTGTAATTGTTTATTCAGGGCAGGTCAGAAGAAAAATTCCCAGATGAGAATTGTGTATGTATTAGAACACTATTACCCGGCTTTAGGAGGAGTTGAGAAACTTTTCAGGAGTCTGGCTGAACATATTTCAAAATGCGGCTTTGAAATTGAAGTATTAACTCTTCGGAATAACAGGCATGATAAAACCGATGAAGTAATCAATGGTGTAAAAATTAAGCGATTAAACCTGATCAATCGTTTCTTTTTCACCTTTTTCAGTCCCTGGGCAGTTATAAAAGCCTCCAGAAATTGTGATCTGATTCATACTACCTCTTATAATGCTGCTTTTCCGGCATATATCGCAGGAAAAATTACTGGTAAAAAAGTGATTATTACTTTTCATGAAGCCTGGGGTGAATTATGGTTCAGGCTCCCTTTTATTTCTTACCTGCATAAAGTATTATATTATTTGTATGAAAGGTTTATTTTACATTTGAATTTTTACCGGTTTATCGCAGTATCGGAAGCAACCAGGGGAAGGTTAATATCATTGGGGGTTCCTGATTCTAAAATCATAAAAATATATAATGGGATCGACTATGATCAGTATAACCTTACCCACAACCCACATAATGAACACTTTACATATACTTTTTTCGGACGCCTGGGAATTTCGAAGGGTATTGATATTTTACTGGAAGCAGCTAAGGTTTTCTATTCTAAATATCCTAAGACACGGCTAAATTTAATTGTCTCCTATAAACCCAAATCCCTTCTTAGAAAAGTATTAAAACGAATCAAAAAGTATGGAATAGAGAATCATGTAAATGTTATATACGAAGTATCTGAGGATGATTTGAAAAAAGAAATAATTTCATCCGATTGTGTAGTAATACCCTCTTATAGTGAAGGTTTTTGCTTTGCCGCTGCTGAAACCATAGCCTTAAATGTTCCTATTATATCATCTGATCAGGGTGCTTTGAAAGAGGTTGTATCCGGAAAACATATAAAAATGAAGCATTTTGATTCAAAATCCCTGATAAAGGCATTAGAATCCGCCAGGGAGGGGAAATGGGAAATATCACCCCGAAAAAGATTTGAAATTAAAGATCAGATAGCATCATATCAAGAATTATATCTTAATATCCAACGCGGTTAAAATTTAAGTTATTATGTTTTCCCGACTTTCGTAACAAACAACTGTGATGTTTCATATTTTACTACCTCAACCTCATCTCCTTTTTCAATATAGGATATCAAAGCAGTGGCATCGTACACTTCATCATCAATAATGATCTTGCCGGCAGGACGAAGAATTGTATACGCCTTGCCTCTTTTTCCAAGCATAGCGGAATATGTTTTATCAGCTGAGGTGTACCCATTTTCTTTATCCTGAACAGTTTGTAGGGCAAGATGTCCAAAGAGATGAGATGTAAGAACCTTTCTGCTTACGTAGAAAGAAATAATCAACGACAGAAATCCGGCAATAATAACAATGAAAATCGCAGCCATAAGAGCGTTAAAAGTACCGGGAGGGAAATGCAAGCCTATATTCCCGACCATACTTAAGGCAAGGCCCGCCAAAATGAGCACAGCCCCTGCTATTCCGGCTACCCCAAATCCGGGAATAGCAAAAATTTCGACAGCAATAAGAATAATTCCTACAACGAAAATGAGGATTTCCCAATGCTCGGCCAGGCCTTCAAGATATAAAGGTGCAAAATAAAGCAGGGCTCCAAAAATTGCAGCTACCAAGGGAAAACCAACTCCTGGCGATTGTAATTCAAAATAAATACCCCCAATGATGAGCATTATGAGTAGACCACTTATTATTGGATTTACCAGGAATGCAATGATCTTGTCGATTGTGGTTAGCTTTAATTCTATAATCTCATAATTATCAAAATCCAGGTAGCTGATTACCTCTTCTATGTTTTTGGCTTTGCCTTCACAGAATCCATATTTTATAGCTTCTGAAGTTGTAAATGTCAACACCTGCCCTGTATCAATGATCCCTTCAATGTAAATACGAGGATCGACCATTGCCTGAGCTATTTCAGGATCGCGGTCATTTACCTCAGCAGTAGACCTCATCATTGACCGCATATAGGACTGGTATTTATCCGGTAGAGGTTTCCCTTCCTGATTTACAACAGTGGCAGCTCCAATGTTGGCTCCTGGAATCATATAAATGCTATCACATGCAATCGAAATCAATGCTCCGGCAGAAGCAGCGTTGTTATCTATGAAAACATGGACAGGAATATCGAGGTTCAGGATCTTGCTTCTTAATGAATCTGCAGTTTCCAGCATTCCTCCATAAGTATTCATATGAATAATAATAACATCTGCATCGATCTCTTTTGCATGATCAAACGCCTTCTTTGCTTTGTGCCAGATGGGTGGGGCTATTTGCTCCTTTATATCAAATACATATACAATTTTAGTATCGACTGTGAAGTCCATTATACTGTCTGGCAATACAGCTTCTACACTATCTGTTGTTTCATTCTGAAGCGTATCCTGAGCAAAAGAAGCAGAAAACAATAATAAGGACAAGATAATTGTCCAGGTAACTTGTGGCTTCATCTTATATAAAGTTTTAAGAGTTGGAAGAATTATGTTGCTGATGCATTTTACGATAGAGCTTTTTCCACGCCCTTCCTCTCCAGTATTTTCTTTTCCAGTACTTTCCCCATCGAATGTTGGCCCAAAGGCGTTCGTGTATGTAGTAAAAAAAAATTTTGAGAAAAAATTCAGATACTGCAATGATGGCTGAAATACCACTAATCTCGTAAAGTGTTTTTTCTGTATAATTGTGAAAAACGATAAAGCTGATAAGAAAGGTTCCAAATGTAGCTAAAATCCTATAACTGAGCGCTTTAACGAGACTTCTGGAAGGGCTTTCCTTCACTTCAGTACTTACCTTTATATGATGACTCTCTTTATTATCGGTATCACTTTCATTCATCCAAATTGTTGATTTAAGGATTTTTGTTTTTATGAAGATACAATATTATAAAAGATTTGATTGTTATCAAAGATATTTTTTTACATGAGAGAGGATGATATTGTGTAAATAACCATTCGAGGCAACAATCTCTTTATTAGAGATGAAATTATTGCTGCCATTAAAACCGGTTACTATTCCATTTGCCTGTTGTAAAATGAAGGCTCCGGCAGCCACATCCCACGGATGAAGGCCGTATTCAAAAAAAGCATCAAAACGTCCACAGGCCACGTATGCAAGGTCAACCGCTGCTGACCCGAACCGTCTGATCCCCCTTGTGCTTTTCATAAACGAACGCAGAACCTCCAAATAATTATCGAGAGACGAAAAATCAGCATACGGAAATCCGGTTGCAATTAGGGAATCATTAAGAGATTTTGTTGAAGATACTTCAATTTGAGTATCATTCAAGTAAGCTTTGCCACCTTTCCAGGCAAAAAAGCATTCCCTGGTGTTTATTTCGAAAACAACTCCCAGTATCACCTTGTTATTATCCATCAGGGCTATACTAATTGAAAAGACAGGTAGATGGTGAAGGAAATTTGTTGTTCCGTCCAATGGGTCAACAACCCAATTATATCGTTGGCCTTTAATTTTTGTTGTGCCTTCTTCGACTATAAACCCGGCTTCGGGAAGAATTTTGGTAAGTCCTTTGACAAGACGTTTTTCGGAGGTTTTATCAACATAAGTTACATAATCATGCAAACCTTTAGTTTCTATATCTTCACGCCTGACCATATCTACTTCCGATCTGACAAAACTGCCCACTTCTTTTGCAAGATCGCATACCTGTTGAGTTATTAGTTTCAGATTCATTATTTTTTTGTTTTTTGATCATTCCTCTTCCTGAAGTACCAAAACCCAATAATTCCCAGAATAACCAACACTACTGCAATTATTTCGGCCTGTGTTACTTCAATTCCCAGAAAATGATGACGAATATTTACCCTAATCTTTTCAATTGTAAATCTTTCTATCCCGTTGAAAATCAGGTAGATAGAAAATAGATACCCGGGTGTTCGGAGTTTTTTTCGTACACTCCATAAACCAATAAATATGATGCTACCCATAACGGTTTCGTAAAATGGGGTAGGGTAGACCGGGTTTTCTAAGATGTAGCAATGATCTCCTGTGCAGCTCGGAATTCTTAAGCCGTCATTAATTACATTGTGTGGATAATCAAATGCCCATATCCAATCAGGTAAGAATGATAACCATTCGGGTTTTGGTTCCAGGTTTTCAATACCCCAGCATCCATCACCCGAAAGCTGGCATCCTATTCTCCCGACAGCATAAGCCAGTATCAATGCCGGAGCAACAGTATCACCTATATGGGGCCACGGAATTTTATTACGTTCAGCGTAAATAGCAACAGCAAAGGCTGCAACAATCAACCCGCCATAAAAAGCTAACCCGCTAAAGGAGATAAGTGTGCCTATCGGGTCAACAATCAATTGGTCAATATGCTCGATTACATCAAATAACTTGGCCCCGAGAATTCCAAATACTGCTGCAACCATTAAAATATTACCAGTTAGCTGATAAGGGTGGATAATTGTTTCAACCTGCACCGGGCTGTCAAGCTTTTGTTTTTGTTTTTTCCTGTAAGCTGAATAAACGGATATCGCAGTGAGAATTAAGCCTCCCGGCCAATTACCTGCCCATGAAAGAATATATTCTTGCGGATGATCAGCAAAGAAAGAATAATTAATGATCATCCCAATGACTTTATACCCAATGATAAACCCAAATAAGCCTGATAAAAACATCTCTTGTATGCTGGCAGGTTTTCCTTTCCATATTTTTTTCTTTTGTGAAGTGATCACTCCTTCCTTTTCTTTTCTTTTTAACTCCAGCCATATAATATATGCACCGGTTAGAAAGGCCATCGCAACAAAAAAGCCATAGGTCTGTATAGGAAGATTAATATGAATTCCGAACAGATAATTGATGAGGTCACTTAGTTTTGCAAACATATGGTTAATGGTTAATGGTTAATAGTTGATGGTTAATGGTTAATGTAACCCCAAAGGTAGTTCCCGTTGTTGTCCATAGTTACTAATTTTACAGGGACGATGCTATTGATCAGTTTTTTTCTCACCAGTGCTTTAACGCGAATATAGTTTTCAGTAAATCCAAACAAATAACCTTTGTTCGGATCGCTTTCAAACAGAACATTAAAGGTTTTTTTTTTGTTTTGGTCGTAAAAACCCTTTTTCTTTTGCGCAGACAATTGATGCAGCATTTTGCTCCTTTGCCTGATTATTTCAGGTTTTATTTTTTCAGTAAGCCTAACAGTAGCAGTATTTGGACGTTCGGAGTAGGAGAATACATGTAAGTAGGAGAGATCCAATCCCTCTAAAAATTGATATGTATCCATGAAATCTTTTTCCGTTTCGCCGGGAAAGCCAACAATAATGTCAACAGCTATACAACATAACGGCATTTCTTGCTTTATTTTTTTAACCCGGCCGGCAAATAATTCCCTGTTATATTTGCGACGCATGGATTTTAATATTTTATTTGAACCTGATTGCAATGGTAAATGAAAATGTGGCAGGAATTTATTCGCCCTGGCAACGAACTCAATAATTTCATTCGAAAGAAGATCGGGTTCAATTGATGAGATCCTTATACGATCAATCCCTTCAACAAGGTCAAGTTTCCTGATCAGGCCCCAAAATGATTCGTTATTACTCTTGCCAAATTCTCCAATATTCACACCTGTCAAAACGATTTCCCTAACATCGCTTTGAGCTATTGTTTCGACAATTTTGATGGTGTCAATAATGGTGCCACTTCGGCTTCTTCCTCTTGCAAGGGGGATAGTACAATAACTACAAAAATAATCACACCCGTCCTGGATTTTTACGAATGACCTTGTTCTATCAGCCAGTGAGAATGAAGGTGTAAATGTTTTGGTTTTAAAAATATCAGTAGTGTGAATTTTTGTCGTCTCCTTAGGTAATTTAGTCTCCAGATAATCAGGAAGATCGAATTTATCCTCACTGCCAAGTATCAGGTCCACTTCTTCCATTTCCGACAAAGTACCTGGGCTTAATTGGGCAAAGCATCCCATAACGATGACCTGGCTTTCAGGATTTCTTCTTTTTAGTGATCGAATGGTTTGTTTACATTTTTTTTCGGCAGCAGCAGTTACTGCACAAGAATGAATAACATAGATATCTGCTTTTTCTTTAAAAT
>JAGLWB010000404.1 GCA_023133655.1 Bacteroidales bacterium | reverse complement strand
GGTGCTTTCCATGTGAGTGAAACAATCCTATCAGCGATCAATTGAGCGGTGAGCTCTTGTGGGGTCGGATAATTTTCGCCTAACATGACTGTAAATGCCGGATCTAACGGACAACTTTCCCCCATATCATAATATGCTGTAACGTTGTAATTGTAAACACCCCCTGGAGAAGCAACTTCTACGTACAGGGTATCGGTATAGAGTTCATTATTTAAACGAATATCATTTCTCCAGATATTGAATCCCAAAAACTCAAAACGTTGCGAACCATCATTACAAATAAATTTTCCTTTTCCAAGGGTCACTTCATCATACGTCTGTTTAACCAGAGGTTCATTTACCGACACAACCTTGTCACCTAAAGGTTTGTTTTGTACAGGAATTGAAACAGGTTCAAGGATCATATCGCCATTAGGATATCCAAATACCCTTGCACGAATAGCCAATTGATCATAATCTGTTTCTAACATCCATTGATCGCCTGCTACCCGTCTGTAACTCCTTCCCTGGCCTGAAGATGTTTCATCAACAGCCGTTGGTGGTACATCCGGGTATACATTTATCTGCTGGTGTGAAAGGTAAAAATCACCGCTGGTAATGGTTATTCCCAATGAAGAAATATCAAAAGTAACCCAGTTATAGTTCTGTGGTATAACCACCATTTGCCCCAGTTCTGTACCCGGCATACCATTAGGGCCATCGTCATCGTAAACAATAATCCGCATATTGGAAAGAATCTGCCCTTCCGGCCATGTACCGTCCCAGATGTGAATAATGAATTCCAACAGGTCACCCGGATATCCTCCAAGAGTGAACCTGACTGCAAACTCACTGTTTACTACATTCCATGCTACGGCATTTTCCATTACCCCATCATCATACCAAATCCCCCACTCTTCCGGTTCAATTCCTGCCGGAAGACTCCATTCCAGGGTAACTTCCATCCCATTTACTGACCCTGTAAAATTTTCCGGAGGATTGAAAGATTCACAAGAATAATAGGTAAAAAGAAACCAAACCATGATAGATGAACCACCTGTATATAGAGCTTCAATGCCTAAAAGATAAAACTGCCCGATAGTAAGATCTCCCAGAAAAGCGCAAAGATCTGTTGTAAAAAGCAATAACTCTCCATTGAGATAAAGATTATAACCTATTAAATTAGAAGGAAGTCCACTGGTAGTATCACCGGCAGAAATTTTTATATCGTCGATGCATATACCCAATCCTCCGGGCTTGGCATCTCCAAAAAAACCAATGTAATAGTTTGCTGAAGGAGAAGGCAGGTTAAGCCTTTCCCTTTGCCAGGTTGACTGAATATGATAAGATACCAAAGGCTTCCATATACCAGTGGCTGAAGTTTTATAATATACTTGCAATTCATCCTGTACAGTATCGCCGGCCTGTGCGTGCCAGAAACTCAGCCTTGGAAGCACAGCATCCTGCAGGTTCAATTCAGGTGTAATTAGCGACGTACTGGCTGAACTGCCGATAAACGATGCATTAAATTCGCCGGAGTGCGCATGGTTGGGAAATCCGGAAGGGCTACCGGTTTCTACAGTCCAAACCAACGTACTATCAAAACATTCCTGGGTCCAGCCATACGGAATAGTACCACCTTCGAAATCTTCATAATATATTGTATAATAATCCATACCCGGAGGTAACCAACACACCTCACATGTAGAATAATTTATATTGATTCGTTGAGGAGGCGGAAAACATCCCCCCATCGTGACATTGATGTATAAATTTTCAAAAACTGAAATATTTTGTAAACTATAAGGGCTATAATAGTCTAACCAAATATTCAGCTCATATATTCCAGGCCATACATCAGTAAAGCTCACACTTCCATCAGGAGGAGCTAAGGCATCATATCGGTGTTCCGGGTTATGGTCCTGATTGATAAATGATATCACTGCACCTTCAGGGCTTCCTCCGTAACTGGAATGTATATTTACAGTAACATTAAGGCCATTCCAGAGCAAATTTGAAAAGGCAGGTTCAGCAGCATTGTATGAGTAGGTTGAAATGACAGCGTACCGGTAACTGCCTGTATCGATGCTTTGCCATCCGATATCATAACAAAAAGGTTCCAGTACATTATCATAAAGCAAAGTCCAGTTCTCAGGTATCAGTTCATCTCCTTCAAGCAGACGATAAACCTTATAGCGGGCAAAGGCCCTTGTACCAGCTCTTACGTTATTATAACCATCAGGGAAGGCGAGATTACGGTTATTCCAGGTTAAAAATGGAAGGTTATTGTGATGATTAATTTCTACAAGAACATTTGATGCAGGATAGGGAAACTCCTTCAGGATGAAATCAACGATAATAGTCTCGCCACCAACCACATAAATAGAATCTACAGTCTGAGGCACCGTTCCTTCCCCTCCACAGGAAA
>JAGLWB010000403.1 GCA_023133655.1 Bacteroidales bacterium | reverse complement strand
TTCGCTTCGCTCAGCTTTGAACTTTAAACTTTGAACTTTAAACCTTGAACTATTATTCCCAAACCCCTGGAATTGATTCATCGCAAAACTCACACTTTGAGTCTTTCACATGATTCTGTGAAACGAAAAAACCTTTCCGCTCAATCAATAGCTTTCCGCAATTCGGGCAATGCGTATTTTCAGCGCCGCTATCCGGCACATTGCCAATATATACAAACCTGATTCCGGCATTTAATGCTATTTCACGTGCCTGTTTAAGGGTGGATTCGGGAGTGGCTGGTAAATTAGTCAGCTTATATTGGGGATGAAAACGACTGAAATGTAACGGGCAATCATACAGATCATTATCATACAGCCAGTCGCACATCTTTTTTATCATGTCAAAATCATCGGTCCATGAAGGTACGATCAGGTTGGTTATCTCAAGCCATACACCCTCCTGCTTCAAAATTTTTATGGTATCCAGGACAGGCTTCAACTTGCCTGCATTCAACATCATGTATATCTCATCGCTGAACGACTTCAAATCAACATTGGCAGCATCAACAACCTCACAAAATTGCCGTAAAGGCTTTTCATTAATATATCCTGCAGTAATAATCACATTTTTAATTCCTCTGGCTCTTGCCCGTTTTGCAGTGTCGTAAGTATATTCATAAAAAGCAATTGGATCGGAATAAGTATAAGCAATTGACCGGCATTTATAATTAAGGCATTCCTCAACTACCTGTTCAGGCATCAAATCGTAATTTGTTGTATCTTCAGGACTTGCCTGTGAGATGTTCCAATTCTGACAATTCAGACAGGCAAGATTGCATCCGGCTGTTGCAATGGAAAATGCTTTTGTAGAAGGAAGAAAATGATACAACGGCTTCTTTTCAATAGGGTCAACATGTACGGCACACGGATTGCCATAGGCAATCGTATACAATTTATTCTCGAAAGCCACACGCGTTCGGCAATCGCCGGGTTCATCAGGCAAAACAACACATTCATTAGGACAAATCAAGCATCTGAGGCCCCTTGGCGTCTTAATATAATGATAGGCTTCTTTGCTCCATTTCCATAAATCTTTGCTGCCTCCCAACTTAAGATCAGGTGGTTTCATTTTCGTACCGGCCAGCATCGAAACAGGGCTGAACCCGATGGCCGCTCCGCACATTCCACAAAATCCGTACTTAAGAAAATCGCGTTTACTGATCTTTTTTTTACCAATCATACTATTTGTCATCTATCTCTTCAACAAAAATACTGAAAAGTTCCGGTTAATTTAAGGGTTAAGGCTAAATATTATTTTGATGTGCTGGGGATAGTTTGAATAGAATTATATCTATCATATCTTTGAGTAACTCTGTGGCTTCTTTGTGTAACTCTGTGACATAGCTATTACACAGAGAGCCACGGAGAAGCCACAAAGTTTCACAAAGAAAAAGCAAAATTTTCAAGTCACAGTACTTAAAAACGGTATAAAAGGGTGATAAATAAATTGCAGCATATCTCTTTTAAAAAAAAATTGAAAAGTTCCGGTTAAACTTGAAAATGCGAAAATATCATCGCTGTATTACTAACCGAACTCCAGCAAGCAAACTAAGCGCTCCGATTATAAAACAAACGGCTACAACTCCCAAAAGAGGAAGCAAAAAAACTGCAACCACCAAAACACCGATGGCAGAACCAAACAGATCAGCGCTATATAGCTTTCCGGCTATCGAACCAACTTTTCCCTGCTGGATACGTGAAGCAAGCGAAAACTGGACCCCCACCATCAATGCAATCAAAAAAGTAGCGGTAAACAAAATGAGGTGTATCAACATACTATGATTAAAATAATCCTTTAAAAGAATCAGAACGGCTGGCAACACAAAAGAAAACAGCCCAATAAACAGAGTGATCAACAGATAGTTTGATTTGGCTTTCTTGCGCAAACTTTTTGATAAAACAATAGAACCAAAGGCTAAACCGGCCATAAAAATCATAATGATTACTCCAGCCATCTGATATACATATCCATAAATAATCTGGAAAGAAATCAGCAAAAGAAATTCAATGGAGGAGGCAGCAAAACCACCGGTGAACATAGCAAAATTCACAGGGTTCATTCTAACTAAAAGTATTATTATCAATAGGGAAACAATAATTATAGGAACCCTGAATTGGGTCCTGAAGTAGCTTAACCAGAGCAATAAATGCTGGTAATAGGAAACAGGTTTAAAGTCGGTGTTTATGCCGGCAGCCGGATCTAATGCTTTCATTATCTGGTCACGCCGCATGCCCATAAGATCATCATCCAAATAAAAACTATTTACATAAACATTTTCAATATCCGTTTCTGAAATTCTTTGTATCACATTTACAGTAAGTTTTTTATCAGAGGCCAGAAAAAAATTTCTTCCACCGGGAATAATTATGATTTTGTCAAAAACCTCCTTCATGGTATTGAATAATACAGAATTGATCAAAACGAACTCACCGCTAATATAATTTCCGGATGATATCAAAGCGGTCATTACAACAGCTCCGGGGTTCAGTTTGTGTTTTAATTCTTTAAAAAATTCAACAGTATAAAACCGGTTAATCTGTGCTGTGGATGGAGATGGAAGGTTAATAAGCACTACATCATACAAATTAGCCGATTGCTTAATAAAAAGCCTGGCGTCCTGTTCAAATATGTTAACTTTTTCACTTTCGATCCTCTTAAGATATTGCTGGCCAAGCTGAACTACACTGGGATTAATTTCTACATAGTCAATAGAGTCAACATCATACTTTAAAATTTCATCAATCAATCCCGATACCCCACCTGAAATAAGCAGAACCCGCTTTGGATCAGCATGTTGAATCATGGCATAATGAACCGATTCCTCATTTTTGATCACATCATTGGAAGAAAACAGAGTTACTCCATTTTCATAGAAATTAACCTGGTCGCCTGTTTTAGTAATCACAATATGTCCATAAGGCGTATCATCCTGATGCAATATTTCCTGATCGCCGTATAGCATTTTGTGGCTGACCATTTCAGGGTCATAAAATTGAACAGAAAAAATGATGCATGCAGTGCTAACTAAGATGACATATTCCCATCTGCCTTTTGTTCCATACAACAGGTAAAATGCAATTGCCGCATTGACAATAAATAGAATTAATAAACTTTGAAATGTCGAAAAATAAAAAAGGAGGATAAAATTGAATAATGCTCCACCCAATATGCTTCCAAGAGCTTCCAATCCGTAAACTCTGTCTATCAAATTATTTCTGAACAGATGAGAAATAATGCTGCTCAAATAAGTAAAAAGAAATCCCGACAACAAGCAAAACGGCAAAAGAAGAAGAAAAGAGAGGTAGAGCACATCAGTAATGCTTAACATAATTCCTGCCGGAAATAATTGACTTCTAAAATAAAACAAAGCAAAAACAGTAATAAGTGGAAAAAAGCCGATAATAAATTGAAATGTTGCAATGAATCCCGTTCCGTGTTTTATTCCTTTACTGTACTTTCCAATAAAAGACCCGGCTCCGGTAAGAAGCATCCAGTTTGCCAAAATAATTCCGATCACCAGCTCATTCCCATAAAAAACTGTGAGAAACTCCCTCAACAGAATAATCTGGGTGATAATGGCTGTTAAACCGAGGACAATGGTTGATAAAAAGAATTTTCTTTTATTTCTTGTCAGCATTTAGTATATTTGTAGTGAATCAGGTAACCAAATTAACCAGTACGAAATTAATTAAATTATGAGCAATATCAGATTATATTCACTGTTAATATCCATCCTTATGACTTTACATTTTAATTGTTCATCCCAGGATCAGGGAAAACAAGAAAAAAAACTGGACAGACAGCCATATGCTGCCGGGAGATTTTATTCACAAAACCCTGAAGAGCTGCGAGCTGACCTTCAACAGCTTTTTCAACAGGCAATCCCCAAAAAAAATGATCATGTTGTTGCCATTATTTCTCCACATGCAGGATACGTTTTTTCGGGTGAGGTTGCCGCCTCTGCATACAACCAGATTGATAATACAAAAAAGTATGACAACATTTTCATGCTGGCCTCCAGCCATGTTAAATATTTTAATGGTGCTTCGGTTTACTACAAAGGGGATTACATAACACCCCTTGGGGCTGTAAAGGTCAACACCGGCCTGGCAAAAAAGCTGGTAGATGAAAATAATATCTTTACATTCGATGCTGAAGCGCACCAGTACGAGCACAGCCTTGAGGTGCAGCTTCCCTTTCTGCAATACATCATGAAAACAGATTTCACTATCATCCCGATAGTTCTGGGTTCTCAATCACCCAAGGTGTGCGAGGAAATAGCCTCAATACTAAAACCATATCTTAATGAAAACAATTTGTTCGTTATCAGCAGTGATTTTTCGCATTTTCCTGATTATGAAGATGCTACAGCTGTTGATTTAGCCACTGCCAATGCCATTCTAACCAATTCGCCCGAGCAGTTGATTAAAACCCTCAAACGAAACACAGATAAAAATATACCAAATCTTGCAACCAGTATGTGCGGATGGACTTCAGGCCTTACCTTATTATATATGACTGAAAAGAATCCTGATGTCAAAATATCTGCTATCCAGTATAAAAATTCAGGGGATGCTTCATTTGGTGATAAAAGCAGAGTAGTGGGGTATTATGCACTTTCATTTTGGCTTGGGAATGAAAACAAGCAAGATGATTCAAATTTCAGCTTAACAGAGAATGACAAAAAGGAGCTTCTTGAAATAGCCAGAAAAACAGTTGACTCTTATGTACGAGACCAGAAAATGCCTGATATTGACCCTGCAGGTTTTTCAGAAAGCCTTTTATTGCATTGTGGGGCTTTTGTTACACTGCACAAAGACGGCAAATTGCGTGGATGTATCGGCCGTTTTAAAGTAGAAGAGCCACTGTACCGGATTGTTCAACAAATGGCTATTTCATCCTCTACTCAGGATTCACGTTTTAAGCCTGTTACGCCTGATGAGCTGGATGATATAGAGGTCGAGGTATCCGTATTGTCTCCTATGCGGAAAATCAACTCTATTGACGAGATTATACTTGGAAAACATGGAATTTATATAAAAACAGAATGGGCTTCCGGCACGTTTTTACCACAAGTCGCTTCAGAAACCGGATGGTCCAAAGAAGAGTTCCTGGGTTATTGTGCCAGAGATAAAGCCGGTATTGGTTGGGATGGTTGGAAAGATGCAGAAGTTTATATCTTCGAGGCTCTGGTTTTCAGCGAGACAGACATCAAATAAGACCATTACCTGTTACAAATACTTTGAAAGGACACCCAAGATGTAGGCAAGACTTCCT
>JAGLWB010000402.1 GCA_023133655.1 Bacteroidales bacterium | reverse complement strand
CTGGGTGTCATTGATAGTTATTTCCCGGATGCTGATTATTTTACCGAGTCAGAACGGTTTGACCGTCATCTTGATAAACTGAGACGGCAAAAAGAACAGAAAATTGATTATGTCGCTATTTGCTCGCCAAATTATCTTCACGATGCACACATCCGGTTGACTTTGCGAAACCAGGCTGATGCTATTTGTGAGAAACCCCTGGTACTGAATCCATGGAACATCGACGCTTTAAAAGAGGTTGAGAAAGAAACCGGCAAAAGGATCAATGTTATCTTGCAAGTGAGGCTTCACCCTGAAATTATCAAACTAAAACAGAAAATTTTACAAAGTTCGCCCAACAAAATTTATGATGTCAATCTAACCTATATCACCAGTAGGGGCAACTGGTATCACAGGTCGTGGAAAGGTGAGGCTGCTAAGTCGGGTGGAGTGGCAACCAACATCGGTATTCATTTTTTTGATATGCTGATAGATCTTTTTGGACAAGTAAAAGAAAGCATTGTTCATTATTCAGATGAAAAAACTATGGCAGGGTTTATGCAACTTGAAAGAGCCAGAATAAAATGGTTTTTGAGCCTTGATTTTAACCTGTTGCCAAGCGAAGTAAAGGTTAATGGCCAACGTACGTATCGTTCAATTACAATTGACAGTGAAGAGATTGAGTTTAGTGGTGGGTTTATCGATTTGCATACTGAAAGTTATAAAAGGATAATTGAGGGGAATGGTTTTTCGGCGGATGATGCAAGACCCAGTATTCAAACAGCGTATGAGATCAGGAATGCGAAACCAGTGGGATTAAAAGGTGATTATCATGAATTATTGAAAAGTATAAAGTAGATGAAAATTCTTGTTACAGGAGGAACCGGATATATAGGTTCGCATACGGTTGTGGAGCTACAGCAAAGCGGTTATGAAGTAGTTATCGTTGATAACTTGTGTAACTCTACCGCTGAAGTCGTAAATTCCATTGAAAAAATTACAGGAGTAAAACCGGATTTTGAAAAGTTTGATTTGACTGATCCTGATCGGACTAAAGATTTTTTTGAGAGGTATGATATTTCCGGAGTGATACATTTTGCTGCTTATAAAACCGTCCCGGAATCGGTAAAGACACCCTTAAAGTACTACCGGAATAACCTGCTTTCACTTCTCAATCTTCTTGCCTGTATGAAAGATAGTAAAGTTGCGTATTTTGTTTTTTCTTCTTCCTGCACCGTATACGGACAACCGGATTTATTGCCTGTTAATGAAGATGCTCCCATAAAAAAAGCTGTTTCTCCTTATGGAAACACCAAACAGATTTCTGAAGAGATCATCGAAGATACTGTAAAGGCTCATGGGTTGAAAGCGATATTACTTCGCTATTTTAACCCTATAGGCGCACATGAATCAGCCCTTATTGGCGAGTTGCCTCTGGGAATTCCTGATAACCTAATGCCTTATATTACGCAAACAGCTATTGGTAAAAGATCCGGGTTAAATGTTTACGGTGATGATTATAATACACCTGATGGTACAGCCATAAGAGATTATATCCATGTAGTTGACCTGGCAAAGGCTCATGTGATTGCTGTTGACCGGCTATTGGCCGGGAAAAAGAAAGAAAATTTTGAGGTTTTTAATCTTGGAACAGGAAATGGGTTTTCTGTTATGGAGGTGATCAGGTCATTTGAAAAAGGTTCAGGTGTGAAATTAAATTATAAGATAACAAATCGCCGGACTGGTGACATTGAGAAGGTTTGGGCCGACACCAACTATGCTAACAAAGAGCTTGGCTGGAAAGCAGAAAAAACACTTGATGAAATGACCTTATCAGCATGGAATTGGGAGAAAGCGATTCAAGCTTTAGCTTGAATCGCTGTGTGGGTGTGGATGAAACGGGGGAATGACTATTTTTTAAAAAACATAAACAGATGAAAACAATTTTAGTTACTGGCGGCGCCGGCTTCATAGGCTCCCACGTTGTCAGGTATTTTGTAAATAAATACCCTGGCTATCAGATAGTTAATCTCGACAACCTTACTTATGCCGGCAACCTCGCCAACCTGAAGGATGTAGAGGGTAAGCCCAACTATGAATTTATTAAAGGAGATATCGTTGATGATAAGTTTATATTGGAATTATTTAAAAAGAAAGCATTTGATGGTATTATTCACCTGGCAGCCGAATCGCATGTCGATCGATCAATTTCTAACCCAACGGCTTTTGTCTTCACCAATATTGTTGGTACTGTTAATTTATTGAATGCAGCAAGGGCAATCTGGAAGGACAATTTAGAAGGTAAACGTTTTTACCACATTTCAACTGACGAGGTTTATGGCTCGTTAGGAGATGAAGGTTATTTCGTCGAATCAACACCATATGATCCGAGAAGCCCGTACTCTGCCTCCAAAGCAAGCTCCGACCACCTGGTAAGGGCCTATTTTCATACGTTTAAAATGCCCGTTGTACTATCAAATTGTTCGAATAATTACGGATCATATCAGTTTCCGGAGAAGCTCCTTCCTTTGTTTATCAATAATATCAAACACAACAAACCCCTGCCTGTGTATGGCGCAGGTGATAATATCAGAGATTGGCTTTACGTCGTTGATCATGCCAGTGCCATAGATTTGATTTTTCATAATGGGATCATTGGTGAAACCTATAATATTGGCGGAAGCAATGAGTGGCAGAACATCCGCTTAATTGAAAAATTGTGCGAGATCATGGATGGCAAATTGGGTCGGCCCAAGGGAACTTCCTCTAAGCTGATTACCTATGTTAAAGATCGGCCTGGTCATGATATGCGCTATGCAATAGATTCGTCAAAGCTACAGAATGAACTGGGATGGAGGCCTTCTGTAAGCTTTGAAGAAGGCCTTGAACTGACGATTGATTGGTATCTGGCCAACGAAGAATGGCTCAATAACGTTACTTCAGGCGATTACCAGAAATACTATGAAGAGATGTATGTTAAACGATAACACTATACGCTTCAATATCTCTTTTAATTTTTTTAACCAATCCCTGGAGTACTGTTCCGGGCCCAACTTCAACAAATATCTTAGCACCATCGGCAATCATGTTCTGGGCAGTCTGCGACCAGCGAACAGGAGATGTAAGCTGAGATATGAGATTCGATTTAATAACATAAGGATTGGTAACTGATTGTGCATTTACATTCTGGTAAACAGGGCAAATAGGATTCCCAAAAGAGGTTCCATTAATTGCATCTGCCAGCTCTACCCTTGCAGGTTCCATCAAAGGCGAATGAAAAGCACCACCTACTTTAAGTGGCAAAGCCCTTTTTGCACCAGCTTCCAGCAATTTATTGCAAGCAATTTCAATTCCTTTTACTGAACCGGAAATAACAAGCTGTCCGGGGCTATTGTAATTAGCAGGTACAACAATCTCATCTATACTTCTAATAACATCTTCCACTATATTGTCTTCCAGGCCAATGATGGCAGCCATTGTAGAAGGCTCAAGCTTGCACGCTTTTTGCATAGCCTGGGCTCTTTTGGAAACAAGACGAAGCCCATCCTCGAAAGAAAGTGTTTTGTTGGCAACCAATGCTGAAAACTCACCCAATGAATGGCCTGCAACCATATCAGGTTTAAATTCATCTCCCATAACATGGGCCAGGATGACTGAATGTAAAAAAATTGAAGGTTGAGTGACGTTGGTTTGTCTTAAGTCTTCATCCTTACCATCAAACATGATATCGGTAATTTGGAACCCTAAAATATCATTGGCCTTTTTAAACATTTTTTTAGCCAATGGATAATTTTCATAAAGGTCTTTTCCCATTCCTATATACTGCGCGCCCTGACCGGGGAAAATAAATGCTTTCATCTGGTAATTTAAATAATGTTCAACTTTATGTTATTGATCTTTGCTGAAAAAAAAGTGGAGCAAAAGTAAAAATAAATCGATTAAGACAAAGTTAATTTATAATAAACAAATAATTTTTTGATTTTTTATTTCAATATTGAAAGAAAACGACCTCCAGCGTAAAAAATTATGAATTATCATAAATTTAATGTAATCTGGAGCCGATTAAATGGATAAACTCTTCCCGGGTAGCTGATTTCTTGAATTCTCCCGTGAAATCGGATGTGGTTGTTACCGAGTTTTGTTTTTGGATACCCCTCATTGACATACACATATGAACCGCTTCAATAACGACAGCAACGCCCAATGGTTTCAACGTTACCTGAATACAATCTTTTATCTGCCTGGTTAACCGTTCCTGTACCTGCAAACGTCTGGCAAAAGCATCAACTACCCTGGGAATCTTACTAAGGCCAACGATGTGTTCATTCGGGATATAAGCAACATGAGCCTTGCCGAAAAAGGGGAGCATATGATGCTCACAAAGTGAATATATTTCAATATCTTTTACAAGCACCATTTCCTTATAATCTTCTTTGAACACAGCTGATTTAAGCATTTCTTCAGGATCAAGGTCATATCCATGTGTCATAAACTGCATAGCTTTGGCCACACGGCCGGGGGTTTTTAATAACCCTTCCCGCCCCGGATCTTCACCGAGCAAACCAAGTATTTCTTTGTAATGGAAAGCAAGCTTTTCAACAAGTTCGCTGTTGTACAGATCAAGCTTCTCATACCCGTCCATCATATTTGCTTTTAGCATCTCTTTAACAATTTCGCTAGTCATGGTTGTTTATGTGTTTATTTGATTATTTGTTTATGTGTTTATTTTCTAAATGATATCTGGCTCTGTTTAGTAACTCTTGATAATATTCAACTTTTTTCTAGAAATCCCGAAATGGTCAAAATCTTCTATTTGCAATTTTTCGGGACCGCCTACTGCCTACTGGCTACCAGGCTTTTAATTTTCATTTCCGAAATATTCAACAAAATTATTCTCTGTTTCCACCAGTTTAACACAATGCAATTGAGCATTGTGCTCTTTGATATGGGGTTCCAGTTCCTCCCAGATACCTATTGCGATGTTTTCAGTAGAGGTGAGTCTGTTTTTCATAAAATCAACTTCCAGGTTAATGTTTTTATGGTCCAGTTTTTCAAGGACAAAAACCCTGATAATCCGGCTCAATTCTTTAAGATTAATCGTAAAACCTGTTTCATGGTTGATTTCTCCCTTTACTGTCACAAACAGAATATAATTATGTCCATGCCAGTTGGGATTAGAACATTTTCCAAAGATTTCCATGTTTTTTTCGTCCGAGTATTCAGGGCGAAACAGACGATGAGCAGCATTAAATCGTTCTCTTCGGGTTACAAATATCATTGGCTTTTATTTGATTCTGGTTAACTATTTTTTTTTGCATCTAATTAGATAAACGGTAAACAAAATTTATTTTTCAGCTTCAGCGTTTTTTTTGTCCATGGTTCTTGAATAAGATAAAATGGAAACCACTTCAAAGGTTGTATAAAAAACATAAAAAATAAAGTATGTAATGATAAACCGCATAGCATCAGTTTTGTTTATCAAAACATAAACAACCATTATGGAAAGGTAAAAGAATAATTTCAGGAAAATAACAAGCATAAAGGATGTTATGAACCGGGAATGCTTGCGTTCATAAGCTTTGAG
>JAGLWB010000401.1 GCA_023133655.1 Bacteroidales bacterium | reverse complement strand
GTGGATGAGACCGGAAAGATTCTCATTCCTGCCGGATCAGCCTTGGTCTATAGAATTGAATTGATCAATATCGAAAGATAAAATTTTCAATCCAAAAAAATAACAGAAAGCCCTCTGGTATTGAATATCAGGAGGGCTTTTTTTATTTCTACCAATATTTTTTTCCTAACAGAACAGAAGGGTTATTATCTTTGTCGAATAATGGGAGGAGTCAGTACATGAAATTATGAAAAACAATACTATATACATAGTGCTATTTATTTATGCAATCATAGCCACCCTTACAATATTATTTTTTGATGGAACCGGTGGTGCTGGAGATAGTATTCAGCATTACCTGTTTGCAAAATTTGCTCCTCTTCATCCACAGCTTTTCTTTAATCATTGGGCAAAACCTGTTTATGTATTATTAGTTAGCCCTTTTGCTCAATTCGGATTTATCGGAGTAAAGATTTTCAATGCAATTGTATCATTATTAAGCATTTTTTTTACATTCAAAATAGCCCAAAAATTAAATCTCAAAAATGCAATTATGGGTGCTGTAATTTTGATATTCTCTCCGCTCTATTTTGTGCTTACTTTTTCAGGATTGACAGAACCATTATTTGCTTTATTTATTAGCATTAGTCTTTATGCAATATTAAAACATAAATATATAGCTGCATGCTTAATTGTTTCGTTTCTGCCTTTTATTCGTTCAGAAGGTTTAATTATTATTGGTGTTTTTGCATTCTATTTTCTACTGAAAAAAAAATGGAAATTAATTCCGCTACTCCTTTTTGGAAATGTTGTGTATTCGATTGCCGGCTTTTTTGTTTATAATGATTTTCTATGGGTATTTAATAAAATTCCTTATGCCCATTTAAGCAGCACCTATGGTAGTGGTAGGCTTTTTCATTTTGTCGATCAGTTGATTTATATCGTTGGAGTACCCATATACATTTTATTTTGGTTTGGTGTTATAAGTATTTTCTGGAAATCTATTAAAAAGAAAATAACTCTTGAACTACAAATTTTAGTTTTCCTTGGTTTTTTATCCTTCTTTATTGCTCATACGCTTTTTTGGTACTTAGGTATATTTAATTCAATGGGATTGAAAAGAGTGTTGATCGGGGTTATGCCTCTGATATCAATAATTTCACTTTTTGGCTTTAATTTTATTACTGAAGAAATTTTCAAAAACAAAAGAATCCCGAAATTAATTACCCAGGGTTTACTGATTACATATATTGTAATATTTCCTTTCAGCAAAAATCCGGCTGCAATTAATTGGGAAAAAGATTTTAAGCTTTCAAATGATCAGCAATCTGCAATCCAGGTAGCTGATTATATCACTCAAAATATTGGGATTGATCACCGCTTTGTTTTTGCTCATCCCTACTTAAGCGAAGTGCTTAAAATTGATCATTTTGACTGTAATAAACGAGTGGAATTAACCCAAGACTTTTTGAATAACATTAAATCAGGAGATATTATTATTTGGGAAAATTGGTTTTGTGTAGCTGAACGTGGTGTAAAAAGAGAACACCTTGACAATATTTCAGAACTGAATAATATTTACAATTTAAGTGTTAAAAAGAAAGGACGTGAAATACTTTATTCGGTTTATATATGCGAATAAACTTCTCGTGCTCAGCTTTTTACAATTGCTACACTGGATTCTCAAAAAGTGCAGAATTGTCTGATTGATATATTAATATTACCGCTTCACAATCTTCCAGGTTGTTTGTTTATCCCCAAGCATAATTTTAAGAAGGTAAGTACCGCTTTGTTGTGCTGAAACATCAATCACCGTTAGCTCATCAAGATCATCCTTATAGAATACCTCTTTCCCTGACATGCTGTATAAAACCATTTTTCGTTTTATACCATCCGGCATATTTATAATTCCTACTGCAAAAGCACCACCTGTTGGGTTGGGGTAGATGGTTATGGTTTGCTCACCCAACTCCTCATTATAGTTGGATTCCAATGCCAGGTAATCCTGTTTTTTAATGATCTCAACAATTGTATCCTGGTTTGTTGTATCAATCGGTTGGGACATCAGGGTAACTATATTGCGTAAAATACGGTTACCGTTAGCATCGTATGTATAACTAACTTGTGCATTGGTGAAATGCCAAAGCATTAAGAATAATGTTATGAGTATTGCTTTGTTTAAGGTGTTTGTTTTTGCATTTTTATTGCTTTTCTTTTTCATTATTATCATTTCTTTTGTATTTAATGTTCTTTTAAAAGGCCCCGTAAACCGAGGCTTTATACTTTTTTTCAGATGTATTCTTCCATCGCCATTTCTATCTCTTTTATCAAAACAGGAATGAACGTTTGGTCTGTCATGTATTCAAATTCAAACCTTCCCGTAAACATTGGGTTACATAATTTCACACGAACCTTTATTTGACCATTCTCTTGTAAATCAAACTGCATACTAAACTGCTCTCCAATAGGATTAAAAATAAAAGATTTCCATTTTCTGTCATAAATATTCTCGAGACATTCTTTCATGTTGATGAAATCAAACTCTTCTGCATGTAAAATAGTCTTAGCTTTAAAAAACTCAAAATCAACAGACAATTGATAAATTACTCGTTTAAAATCGTTTAGTTGCTGTTTGAAAACAACATATACATTTGTAAAAAACACACTTGTGTTAGGCATACTCAAAACATCATTACAAGCCCCAAACCGTTTTGTGTTACTCCAAGTGTGAATTCTGGTTTTTGCTTTTTATATAGGAAAGCCTCGTTACTTAACGAGCTATTGTACAATTTTACGCCCTCGGTTGCCTGCTTTTTAGCTGTTATTGTAATTGGTATTGCAATTGCAATAAGTCCTGCTCCTACGCATGCCAGTACCCAATTTGGTTCGCCTCCTCCAATTGCTGTACCTACCGGATAACCAATTAAAAACCCACCCGGAAAACTTAATATGCTGGCAAGTGTCCTGTTGCCCTGTGCAGAATGCATTTTCTTGTAAGCCTGCTGGTTGCTTTTAACTGCCTGTACCAGTTGTTTCATGTTTAGCATTTTGCCGTTTTGATAGAAACGCGAATGCTCAATACTTATGGTATCAGCCAAATTCTGACCTGTAACCGAAAGGCTGATTACAATCATGATTAAGGTTAATGTTTGTTTCATTTTTTTTGTTTGATTATTTTGTTGATTAATAAAGCACAAGTCCCCTCGCACAGGCTTGTGCTTCAGACTCGCTTGATTGGGGGGCATCACAAATGCGCCCGAGTGATGGGATCGATAACCCGAGTGTAATATTTGTTATCTTGAATTACCCATGTTACTTCATAACTGCCTTCGCCGTGACCATTGAGCATATAAATATAAATTCGCCTTTCATCCTCTGACTGAAATACTTTACAATCGCTTGCTATTGGTTTGTTTCTTTTTGTATAATTATGGCAAAATATTGGATCGTATATATCATTTATAGCACTGTCTGGCAAAAAAAATCCATATTTATAGTGGATATAAAACACCTCTTTTATTCGTGATATTATTGCAATATTTTCTGACTGAATGCTTACTATTATTTCACTTGCATATATGTTACCTTTTTCAAAGAATGCAAAACTATCCGTGCATTTTTTAAGGAATATTTCATTTACTTTTATTTTTGGAAAACTTTCAGGACTAGTGGAAGCTTTAATATTGAAAAATGCGATTTCTCTTTTAACCACTCCATCGGGTAGTTTTAAAAAGCTTTCATTCCCTTTGTAAGTGGCTTGATTATCATCATTTTCTTGTCCAAAACTAACCTGTTCCGTAAGCAAAATTATTGTGATAGCAAACAGGGTACTTATAAGTGTCCGCCGCTTTTTAAAAACTGCTGTCATAATTTAATCATTAACTGTGTTCACAAAACATAAATGTCACATTTTTTCGTTATGCTCTAATCCAAATTAATAGTTTATTAAATATGGCGAAGCATATATACCCGTTTGCCCTACTTTTTAATTATTCACAAAGGCTTTCTAAAATTTTTAATTTTTCTTTATTACTAATATCAAAAAACTTGGGAGATAAAAGATGATAAAAAATATCCGAATTTAATCTCCTGTGATTAGCAAAGTTTTTGCTAGTATAATATATTGTTTTATAATCATTAAAAGAAATATTTCCATTATTTTTATTTATGCTTTTATATTTAATAATATGTTTCCTTTTTACTACCCTTTTAATCTTAGTTTTTGTATAATAAATCGTATAACTACTTTCTATTGCAGTTGAGTCATTTAACTCTACTAAAACCAAAGTAGTTTGTCCAAAAATTTTACTTGCATAATCACAAATGTATAAACCCTCATCACCCGTTAAATAATTCAGGCTTCCATTCTCATATGTTGTAAATAACATAATTATTGAAAAAATTAGTGGTTTCATTATTATTGATTTAGTAAATAGTATGAAAATAAGTCTGCCCGGATTCCTGAAGAATAAGCCCATGTAGTAGCATATAAAAGATAAGGATGAATACCAATATTGGGAATACCATTTAACCATAATGACAAAGAAGACATATTTACACAATTGGTAGTTATTCCTTGAAATGGAAGAACTTTTCCTAATCCTCTCATAGCTGACAAGGTATATTTATTAACTATTATATCTACTGGTAAATCATCATAAACATGATAATATGATTGGCTTTTTCTAAATCCTATTGAATATTTTAATAAATTTCCTCCTTTATTATCATTTGGACCGAATGACATCAATACATCATTAGGATTATTTCTTTTTGTTACTGCTGAATGAGATAAAATATCTTTTTTTTGTGTATATAATGTAGCTTGCGTACTATTAATTAACTGATTTACATCTTGCAAATTGGCTAAAGCACCAAAAGTATATCCAATATTCTCCATTGTTGTATTGTTACTCCAATTCCATAAACCGCCTAATTCATCCTCCGAAATATTATAAGAACCAACTCCAAAACTAAAACCTATATTAGAATTTATATTTGCTGTTGAAGATAGAGATGCCATGCCTACTGAATGGGCATACGAACCTGCAATTAATCCCATAGTATTTGCCATAAACCCACCACTTGCAGCTATAGAAGCACCTGCAAATCCAGAAAATCCTCCAATAGCTGCCCCTCCTGCAATATAGCCTACCATAGCCCATCCCTTTGCTCCTGCTGCCTCTCCAATTTTCCATCCTGAGTAACCTCCTATAGCTGCTCCTACAATAATTGGAACAAACCAAACTATTTCACCCGATGGGTCAGTATAGATTAATGGGTTATTCAAGCAATAAGAATACCTGTTAAAATTCTGAGGGAAGTCAGGCATTTGCACATAAGGATCGGGGCTAAGGAAACGGCCCAGGGAATTGTCATATACCCTTCCGTTCATGTTAATTAGTCCTAAATCATCAAGGTGCTCATGTCCTGTAAAACCTCTGTCAAAAAGATTTGTTGCAGGAACTCCGCTATTAGTCCAGTTATCCGGGTTTCGCCTTTCGCCCCAGGCATCAAAGCTTAACTCACCTCCTTCAGCTAATTTAATTCCATTTTCATCAGTAATAACATTGTATGATCCCAAATGGTCTTTTAAAACGTAATAAGTACTTTCTCCATTAATGTTATCAACTACATGTATTCCAAACATTCCGTCGTTGCCGGCCAGGTAATGTAGTTTAGTAATGTTACCTTCTCCATCTTCGGTTTCCTCATAAAGGCCGCTAATATATAATTTCTTTTCAACCATTTCCAGGTTGTTATAGAATACCTGTTTTACTCTTTGAAGGTCGTTTCCATAATAAATATCTAATGTTAAGGCACCCTGTTCAATATGGGATACTTTATCGAATAAGGTATAATCAATATCCTGAGGCGATCCGTCAAAATCCGGGTCAGGATCAGGTATTTGGGTTAATGCATGAAGGCCGGCGTCCTCATCCCCGCCATCAGGGCCATAAAGTATATCGCTCCCAGTGCTTACTCCGCTTTTTCTGACAATATTACCCAAACCTTGTGTATCATAAACAATTGATTGAGTAGTAACACCATTAAGCTTAACCGTTGTAAGCCTGTTCAGATTATCATATAAAAACTCATCATTCAATTCATTGTCAGGATCACCTTTATGTTTATACCTGTATTGCAGGTTTCCATTATGAATACCATCGTTATACCATGTATAATCCAGATCCTGTAATGCGCCATTGTTTGTTATAATTGATTCAATCAATCTGGTTTTTTCATTAAAAGAATAAACAGAATTGATATTTCCCTGCGCAAGTTCAAATTCTGTTGTCATGCCATCGGGGCCTTCAGCTTTCTTTTCCCATAAAAGACTATGGTCATTCTTATTATATACTTTGTTTAGACCGCCCAGTTGGTTATAGTAATTCATTATACTAAAACCTGAAGGGTATTCCAACGCTGATATCCTGCTAAGAGCATCGAATTCAAATTTAAAAGTATAGTCCCCTTCACCAGGGATGGATTCGGTTTTTTGGTAAATTCTTCCCAAATCATCATATTTGTAAGAGGTAGTATGACCGTAACCACTAACATCATCCGGTTTACCCAAACCATTTGCCTCTGTATCATAAGTGTAGTTTATTGCTTCTGAGCCAATGGTTTTAGTAGTTAGCCTCCCCAGATCATCATAAACAGAAGTTGTTGTTGTGCCTTTGGCATCAATACTTTCAATTAACTCTCCAAACGCATTATAAGTATAATTAATAATTTTGAAATTAGGGTCGCTTAAGCTTATCCTGTCACCAAATTTGTCTTTTAAAACCTGAACTTCTGTTTCCGGAATATTATTAATATTTGTTTTAACCAACAGGCCTCCTTGCTCGTAAGAGTAATTTACCATATTCCCATCCGAGTCTTCACTACTAACAGGCCATCCAATGGTATTGCTTATTTTCGTAGTGCTTTGGTTGGCATGTTGAACGGTTTTTGAAAGTCCGTTGTATGTATAGTTGGTTTGTGTTCCATCGGGATGATCAACATAATTTATTCTGTTAATGATGTCATAGTGGTATTTTGTTGTACAGCTTGCACAGGGAGAACTTGAATAATACGGCATGGTCTGTACATCCAGCCTGTTTCTGCTATCGAATGTATAATCAACACAAACATCATCGTACGACTGCTGACCGGTCTTCCCTTTTGTTACCCCGCGCAATTTATTGCCGAACTTATCATAGTAAATTTTGCTTGCTGCATTACCTGAAAATTTTGCCCATGAATAATATAAAGCATCAGGCAGATCGGGTATTGGTGTATCAACCCATCTCATAACATTCACTGTTTGAACATTATCAGGTGATGTTTCTTTAATTACATTACCAAATCCTTTATATTCATATTGAGTTATCAATCCGTTAATATTTTCATAAGTTAAATTATTACCGGTTACAGGATCGTATGTATAAATCTCTTCGAATAAATTATTGTTAACAGTATTATATTTCTTTGTTTTGAAACGATGACCATAATCCTCGCTGTATGCAAAATTAATAACTCTCGGGCCATAATCATTATCATTTGGAGCATTTGTTGTAATGTTAGTTATGTTTCCATAATCATCATATTCATAAATGGCTTCAAGAGTTTTAATATCAGAAGTACCAGGTTCAATTATTTCTTTCCATAATAAAGGATAGTTATCTGATGTATATGAATAATAATCAAAATGAGTAGTGGTAGAATATTTATCATCAATCGTATGACCTGATTGGCTTATTGTTGAATATTTATCCTTAATGATATTAACTACATGATTCGCTACATCCGGGGGATAATAATCATATTCTTCAATTTGCCAAAAATTATACTGATCATCATCATCATTCATTACCCTAAGTTCGTCATCAAACATTGTTTTCACAGAACCAACTAACCCGTAATCAAGATTATCATAATCAATATCTTTTTTTACGCAATTAATTAATGATCCGTCAGTTTCATAAGACTTTGTTAAAGTGCTTTTGACATAAGGGAAAATTCTCAGTTGATCATAAGGCTCCACTAAGTTTAAAAAGTGAGATTCAGATAATGTTTGTCCGCCAAGTGTTTGTATTGTTTGAGAAGTTCGGTAATTATAATAGTATGTTGGATGATAACTAAAATTACTAATTTGTTCAGTTTGGTTTTGGATATCTCTGATCGTAGTTTTTGAAAATCCGAGAAATCCTTTACCCTGTACATGGACTTTTGCTCCTTCGTACTTATAGAATTTACTACAATATTGACCAAGTGAATTTTCAACTTTGGATACAACGAATAAAGGGCTCTGAATGTCAACGGCTGGAAATATTGCATCGGAATGTTTTGTATAAATATTATTATCAGTTAATGGGGAATAATATAATTCAGTAGCATTACCAAAGCCATCAGAAATGGATTCAACAAAGTTTACTTTATTATTTGTATTAAAGTAATTTATTCCATCATCATAAAAACCTCTTTTGCAATAGACATCTTCTTTCCCATCACCATTAAAATCCAAATTATTAAAAGTATTAATTATATCATAATGCCCTCCATAGAAGTTTAATCCACCATAACAAATGATCTCTCCTTCAGACTCATCACAAAAACTAGTACCATTATTATAATAGATATTAAAATTTGCCATGTTATTGTTTGGCTGTTTTTCAAACTGAATAATATCTTGATTACCATCGCCATTTAAATCTGCAATATTGACTCCAAACCAAAACTGATTCACAGGATTAAATGGATCAACCAAAGATAAAGGTGGTACATTTGAAAATGGTATCCATTGGTCCTTACCATTGAAACAAGATATTTCCCACTGAGGGTTTTCAGATGAATAATTATATGTTAAAATATCCGATATTCCATCATTGTTGAAATCACTAACTAGAATTCTATGCCATATTGTAGGATATCCGGTATAGTATACTACAATCAAATCTGAAGAATTTAAATTAATTTCATAAATATAGCATGTATTAATGCTACCCGAATATTCCCGGGTAAAAAGCAGATTAGTTTTTCCGTCTCCAGTAAAATCTGATGCAATAACTTTAGCTTTCTCTAAATCATCGCCAAACCAAAAACGACCCCAATATACAACATCATAATATGGGGAGATATCTTTAAACTGCCATACAAAAATGTTGTCTTCATCTAGATCTTCATCTTTATAAGCAATCAGTAATTCGACAATACCATTTCCATCAAAATCCCCAACCTTAAATTCAGGTTTGTTAGCCACCTCTGCCGTAATATCATTTAAAAACTTGAAATCATAACCATCAGGTTTGCCAAGCATTAAAAGATCCACTTTTATTTCATCTCTTTCTGATGTTGTATAAACCAAGCGTAACAAATCCTGATAACCATCACCATTAAAATCACCGCCTTGAAGTATTGTGTAGAAATATTGGTTTATAGGTTCAGTAAAAGAAAGTTGATTTGAGAATCCATCCTGCATTCGTTTCCTATATTTCCAATCTGAATAAACCTTATTATTATTAGCATCTCTTGACCAATATACCTCTATCATGTCACTTTTTCCGTCACCATTGAAATCTGTAAAAAATTTATCTGTATTAACATAGTTATATTGCAACTCCTCCTCATAGTAATCATGGTCATTTATTCCCCATTCAAACTTTGTAGGATTTATATTATCTCCATTGCTTCCAATAAGTTCAATATCTGATAAGTGAGAATAGAAGTCTTCATTCGGATCATATATGAGATCATACTTCCTGTAAATATCAGTTACATTATATATGCACTCTATCTTATCTAGCAATACTGTTTGTTGAAATTTTGAACCGGAAATATATTTTAGTTGTGGATCATCCCTGTCAGAAGTATATACAAACTTAACCTTATTAACGATTAAATTTGTATTTATATCATTTTTAGTATAAATAATCTCCTTGATCCTTGTTTCTCCACTATTTGTAAACTCATCATAAATATATTCAATATAATTACCTGTTCTCCGGTCTGTCATATTATTAATGCGCCAAATTAATACATCGGAACGACCTTCAGCTTCCACACGACTATCTTCGGTATAACCATACTCAATTTTCATTCCATCTTTGGTTAAAACCTCAAATTTTGTTAAAACGCCATTGTCAACATATGAAATAATTTTTGAAAATGTTTCTATCTCTGTTCTGTACTCAGTACCATTTGCACCATATTCTCCATTAATAGCAATCAGCCTGTTTCCATCCAATGCAAATTTATCATTGTCATCAAAGTCAATCCCATCAACATATCCATCATTGTAAATTGTTGTACCAGTACGGCTAATTGCTGATAACCCTGCTAATGACCATCCAACCCCTAAATATCCATTACCACCCTGGCTATTATATACTAATGAGATATTAGGCTGTATCCCATTTAAGCCGGGGGGCACATCAATAGGTATACTATATGTTGCCGCTCCTGTTCCCGAAATATTTAATGCTCCCGGTAAAACACCCACAACACCCTCATCTCCGGGATTAGGCCCACCAAATTCTCCACCTTCAGGTGGAAAAACCAAGAAAGGATTAATGTGAGCCTCAAAATAATTAATGCCTGTCGGTGCATATTCAAAACCGGGGTCTAACAAAACATATTGACTAGCTTCATAAATATTCGAGCCTACAGGAGGAGGTGTGTTCAATTCAAATGCTTCGGCCTGATGCAGGTTTTGCCCCAACAAGCTGACTCCTGCCAAAAGCAGTACAAAAAATGAAATTATTTTTTTCATGGCTGCTTACTTATTAAGTTCTTCAACCTGGTTTCTAAGTTCTTCGAGTTGCTTTTGCTGCTCAATAATATATAAGGTTAGCTCTTCAATTTTTTGCAGCAGTTTTGCATCCATTTCACCCAAATCAATCCCATTTTCTTTTACTTCATTTGCTGAAGGTATATCCGGTAAATGATTGTTTTCTATAATAAATGTTTCTAAATCATCGATTGATCGCAACTTATAATTTTTTTCAAAAACAAAATCCGACCAATTTGATACTAATTCTACTTTTACTTTTTCCGCTAATATTCCTTCTTCTACATAGAGTTTATATCCCTCCGGTCTAATTAAATTTTGTCCTCCTATAACTACTTTTCCATTCACATGAAGCTGTTCATTAGGTGATTCTATTCCTATACCAACATTTCCATCATTAGTGATAATCATTGGCTTGTTGTATTCAATAATACTGTCAGGATCTCCACTTAGTGCTGTCCAGAAATTTATATCACCATTACTGCCAAAACGAATACATGAAACTTCATCATTAATAATTCTCTTATCACCTCCATCATAGTAAACATTATAACCAATAAACTTAGTGCCGCCACTATGAAAAGTAAATAGTTCGCCAATTTGAAACTTTTCGTAAGGATTATCTGTTCCTATACCGACATTACCATTAAGACGATATATATTTTCACCATCCTTGTACCAGTCACCATCATCAATTAAATCCTGATCTATCCAACTTGAATTTCCAATCGCATCACAAACCAAAAGCCGTCCATCGGCTGCATTTGTCGGCATAATGAAGCCATCTGTTAATATATTTCCTATTACATGAAGCTTCTCCTGTGGACTTATGCATCCGATACCGACATTACCATTAAGACGATATATATTTTCACCATCCTTGTACCAGTCACCATCATCAATTAAATTCTGATCTATCCAGCTTGAATTTCCAAGCGCATCACAAACCAAAAGCCGTCCATCGGCTGCATTTGTCGGCATTATGAAGCCATCTGTTAATATATTTCCTATTACATGAAGCTTCTCCTGTGGACTTATGCATCCGATACCAATTTTCCCATTACCTGATATTTCCATAATATGCAAAGAGGAGGTACGGAAACTTAATTTGCTTCCATCTTCCCAGCTGACTATACCACCATCTCCTTTGAAAAACAGAGAAGTACTTAAACTAATATCACCTTCTACATCTAAAATTGAGGTAGGATTTGTTGTACCGATACCGACTAATCCCAATGGTGACGCATAAATTACAGGTGCCCCATAAGGATCTGGCGTTTCAACAAGCATTTCACCCTTGACATGTAATGTGTAATCGGGATCAGGAGTACCAATACCAACAGATCCCTTGCCGCCATCATTTAATAATGACATCACTGTAACATAAGGACCGCTATAATCCTCCTTACCATGAAAATCAAGTCTACCGCCTGGAGGATTGCTTGTCCCAAAGTATATACTTCCAAAATTTTTAAAATATAGTTGGTCATCTAATGAAATATTACCAAGAACATCAAGTTTTTGAACAGGTACAGTTGTCCCGATACCAATATTGAAGCTACCGAGTTCTTCATAAATGATACTTTCACTAAGCCCACCTGACCTGACTTTTACTATGTAATTATCAGGGAGTCCTTCTAAAGTGGCATCAATTTGTGCAAAAACAACATTATTTATGGTTAACATAGCAACCATCAATAAGAGGAGATAAATAAGCTTTTTCATGTTTGTAATTGTTATGGTCAATAAAATGCGTTTGGATTATATAGTTATTCTTGTTAACTTTGTTTCGTTAACAGATATTTATTAATCACATTTCTTTTTTAAGGTAATACAAAAAAATAGGGCTATTTATTAACATTTCATTAACAAAGTTCTTGAAATATGAATAATTCTAATATTAACACCTGTTTCCGCACTTCTTAAAATAATTTTATTTTAATGTTCATATCTCTAAGCATAGTCACGTCCTGAAATAGCTTGCCCTGGGATCTCTGTGCAATACTCACAAATGGTCAAATACTTCGAAAATCGCCCAATCGCCCAATTGACAATCGTCTAATCAAAAAAAGATAATTCTACTTCCCTTCCCCGACTGTATTATCTTTGTATTATGATGTGGGTGTCAAATAACTCCATGATATTATTTGGTTTCTCAGGCAACCCTATTATGCTATTCCGGTCTATTTATTAATTAAGGTGACTTGATGATCTCAGATCAAAAGCTAATAGAAGGGTGTATTGAGGGAAAACGCAAATCTTTTAACTTGCTGTATAAAAAATATGCAGCAGTGATGCTTGGGGTGTGCATGCGCTATTGCCGTGATAGTCAGGAAGCTGAAGATATTCTGCAAGAAGGATTTATAAAAGTCTTTTCACGGATTGACCAATTCCGCATGGAGGGATCGTTTGAAGGGTGGATTAAACGGGTAATGATTAACACCGCTGTAAATCACTACCATAATAACCTGAAGCATTCTAACCACTCCGATATTAATAAAATTGAAGATTATTACGTGGTAAATGATCAAATGAATGAAAATGTATCATCCACACAACCAGGTTTATCTAAGGATAAATTATTGGAACTAATCCGAAACCTGCCTAAGGGTTATCAGATGGTGTTTAATCTTTATGCCATTGAGGGATATAGCCATCAGGAAATAGCCGGTATTCTTAATGTGTCTGTAAACACATCCAAAAGTCAGCTGTTTAAAGCCAGAAGATATCTGAAAAACTTAATTTCTACATTAATGCATAATCATCAAACAAAGCAATCAGATGAAAAATGATCGTAACAAAATAGATAATCTCTATAAAGAAACCTTTGAAGGGTACAGGGTGGAGCCTTCAAAGTCTGTCTGGAAAGGGATTGAGCAAAAATACCTGGTTTTGAGGCTTAAAAACCCGGGTTTTATGAAAAAGAACCTCCTTGTTTTGTTTTTTGCCATCCTGGCAATAGGAATTGGCCTGTACATATTGATGCCTTCCCTGAAAAATGAAAAACCATCTCCACCACAGTCTAACGCCATTCATTCTGAACTTATTACAAACAATGAAACAAAGAAGATAATCGCAACAAATGCATCAAATAAAACAACAAAAAATGAAAACAACTTTGTAACAAACAATAATACCTCTGCACAAATCTATAATTCAGAAAAAACTAATCAGGTTTTGCAAAAAAATGACAATGCTGATATGGAACCCACCCCGTTACTTGAAAACAATCATCATCCGGAAAACGATTTTTCAAGCATGGAAACAGTAATCAACACATCCCAGGATAATCCCCAACCTGCAATACCAGAAAATGAAAACCATTTTGATCTGCCGGTTTTGCCTGATCAACAATCAGATCACACAGGACAAACGATTGACATGGATTATCACCCCACAAATTATTCTATTAAATTTCCCTCTCGACTACAGCCCAAAATAGGGTTATCCAACTTTCACCATTCAAATACCTCATTGTTTGATTATGCAAAAACACCATCATCCTTGCCCGCCACCTATAGTCGCCGGGCAGAATTTTCAATAGGTCTCTTTTTTACCCCCGAATTTATTAATTACCAGGGCAATACCAAAGAAACTAAAAAAAGTTATTACCTGGATCTATCAATTGACTACCATCGAAATTCTTTTTTCCTTCGTAGTGGGCTGGGCGTATCTCTGTCTGAGGATAATGGAAACTATGCAATCGACTATGAAACCTATGACAGCATTGGGTACTACTACAATATCACCTCATTCACTGTTATTCCGGGAGACCCTGATAGCATTGTATTCGACACAAGTGTTGAAGGTGTCTACGATTCAACAGGACATAATAGAGTGGAAAACCCTGAAAATCAATATTTCTACATAAACATTCCTTTGCTTGTTGGTTATAAAGTGTTGGAACATCGCCGATTCTCCTGTACCTTAATGGGAGGCCCTGTCTTCTCTATTTTGATCCATGAAAATGAACATGGAGTTTCATTCAGCGACCCGGAAGCAATCTCCATTAACATAAAAAACAATACACCCAAACGAATCAAGACGAACTGGCAGATGATGGTCAGTCTTGGCTTGCATTATAAGATCACCAACAAAATGAATTTCGCCCTGGAGCCAACATACCGGCAATATATAAAAACTGTATATAATGGAAATGACCAAACCAAGGCACCCTTTTCATGGGGTGTTCGGGGAGGCTTAATCATTTCATTTTAAAACGAACAAAAAAGAACGTCATGAAAAATATTATCCTGATAATAACGCTGATAATCACTTCCCTGAACACATCAAAAGCCGGTGATTGTTTTAACTTCTTTTCTTATGTTTTGGAAGATTCTTTAACCGTTACTTTTTCAGGCGAAGCTTTTTATGCAGGGATGATCGTACAGGCTGATAGTTATACCTGGGATTTTGGGGATGGGACAACCGGAGAAGGGCAGACAGTAACGCATACGTACGCTCCCTATGGTCCGGATGTTTACCTGGTTTACCTGACTACCATCAGCACCGACTCCATTACCGGTGAACCCTGTGAGGCATTCTCCTACCAGGAAGTTTGGCTGGAAAACCAATTTGATTGCCAGGCAATGTTTTTCTATTTCCCTTTGGACTCTCTGAATCCCTGCTTGACTTACCAGTTTATGGATGTTTCCTGGGGAAATTATGATAGCTGGCTCTGGGAATTTGGTGATGGAACAAGCTCAACTTTGCAAAACCCCGTGCATCTATTTGCTGATACTGGTGTTTACAATGTTTGCCTTAATATCTGGGATAGTGTTGGTACCTGTCAAAGCACTTATTGCGAAGATGTCTTCGTTGGATTCTATCCTCCGGGATATTGTGATAACTTTTTTTCATATTATTCAGAGGATAACCTGACATTTACTTTTATTGGACAAGCCTTTTATAATGGCCTTCCTGTAGTAGCAAATGATTATTATTGGGATTTCGGGGATGGAAATACGGCTGAAGGACTCTCAGTTACCCACACATACGATAATGCCGGAACTGGGACTTATGACGTATGCCTGACCACATTCATTTTTGACCCTCTTTTTCAAGATAGTTGTATTGCTCAATCCTGTCAGGAAGTCTGGGTAAACAATCAAATCGAATGTATCGCTAATTTTATGACTATTCTTGATACCAATAATCTTCAACCCAATGTCTTTAATTTTTATGATCTTTCCATTGGTGATCCAATGTCATGGTTCTGGGATTTCGGAGATGGAAGCTTCTCATCAGAACAAAATCCGGTGCATCAATACTTCGAAAGTGGTGATTATCAAGTCTGCCTGTCCATAGAGCGAGGAGATACTACTGGTTTCGGATGCTTTGATGACACCTGTATGATTGTCTCCACAGCAAATTATTTTAACATGGGTGGTTTCGCTTTTGCCGGTGACTTTCCAATAAATAACCCTTCCAGTACAGGCGATACTGCCATAGCGCTGTTATACAGGATCAATGGAGGGTTTATCACACCAGTTGATTCGCTTGCTTTTTACGAGTATGGTTACTACTGGTTTACGGGGTTGATTGAGAGTAATTACCTTGTTAAGATTAATCTTACAACAGGTTCGCAACATTATAGCGACTACTTTCCAACTTATTACCATAACAAATTACGTTGGGACCTGGCAACAGTTATTCCCATGACAGAGGACAACTTTGACATTAATACTCTCCTTGTGCCCACTATTGAAGTCGAACACGGCCCAGGACAGATAACAGGAAATTTAACCATTGGAGGGGGTGATTTTTTGTTTGTTCGTGATAATATTTCAGATGTGGAAATTTTATTGCTTGACAGCGAAAATCAACCACTTACATTTACCTTAACCGATGAGATGGGGTATTTTTCCTTTACTGATCTTCCATTAGGTACCTATAAACTAATGGCCGAATCAACAGGAATGTATGCCATAGCCGTCACAGTTGAACTGACTACCTCAAATCCTTCAGCCAATATTGACCTGGAAATATTTGAAAATAATGTTTTCATTATTGAAGAACCACCTTTTGAAAAAGAGATCATCATTAAAAAAATATACCCAAACCCTGTATCCGATAATCTCTATATTGATTTGCATGTTTCGTCACCAAAACAGTTTCTAATCAAAATCAATAACATTTTAGGAAGCGAATTACTTAGCAAAAAGATTTACCTGGACAAGGGTGATCATACCGTTACACTTCCCGTTTCCCCATTTAAAAAAGGCGTTTATCTCTTGACAATTCTTTCAAAAGAAGACTGTTTTATTGAGTCACAGCGATTTATAAAATAATTTTAACACTCAGGCAACCCGAATCAAAAACGAATGTCTAACAAATGAAATCATCAACCACCACCAAAAAAAAATTGTTTAATTAAAAAATTACAAATCATGAAAAAATTATTCTTAGCAACATTGTTTCTGATTTCCGGTATTCTTATGTTATCGGCACAAGACTGGATTTATATCGGCGGACAAGTTACCGAAATCGAAACGGGGGATCCCATTGAAAACCATATTGTCATGGCAACGCTGAATGACAGCATTGCCTTCCTGACATTTACAACAGATGAGCAGGGCAACTATGGTGATTCGATATTCATTGGAGGTTCTCAAGTCAATTCCGTTTACGTATTTACTTTCGATTGTAATTTTGTGATCCACGATACCCTGGTTACGAACCTTAATGCCCCGGTTATTGTTGATTTTTCTATTTGTGGTGAGAACTACCCACCAGGAGATTGTTATAACTTCTTCACGTATGTCGTTGAAGATTCATCAACAGTAACTTTTACAGGCGAAGCTTTTTATGCAGGGATGATCGTACAGGCTGATAGTTATACCTGGGATTTCGGGGATGGAACCACAGGCGATGGACAGACAGTTACACATATTTACGATCCGAATGGACCGGATCTGTTCATGGTTTGCCTTACAACAGTCGTTACCGATTCCGTAACCGGTGAAACCTGTGAAGCTATCTCCTGCGATGAGGTCTGGCTGGAGAATCAGTTTGGTTGCCAGGCAATGTTCATTTATTTTCCTTTGGACTCGAACAGCCGCGACCTGACTTACCAGTTTATGGATGTTTCGTGGGGAAATCATGACAGCTGGCTTTGGGAATTTGGGGATGGAACAAGCTCAACCTTGCAAAACCCCGTGCATCTATTTGCTGATACAGGTGTTTACAATGTTTGCCTTAGTATTTGGGATAGCGCAGGAACTTGCCAGAGCACATATTGTGAGGAGGTGTTTGTTGGTTTCTACCCACCACCATGGGATTGTTTTAACTTCTTCACGTATGTCGTCGAGGATTCATCAACAGTAACTTTTACAGGCGAAGCTTATTATCAAGGTATAATCGTTCAAGCTGATAGTTATACCTGGGATTTCGGGGATGGAACCACTGGCGATGGACAGACTGTTACTCATACCTATGAAATCAATCCAAATAGCCCGGATGTATTCACGGTCTGCCTTACAACAGTCGTTACCGATTCAGTAACCGGTGAAACCTGTGAAGCTCTCTCCTGCCAGGAGGTCTGGCTGGGGAATCAGCCTGATTGCCAGGCAATGTTTATTTATTATCCTTTGGACTCGATCAACCGCGACTTTACTTATCAGTTTCTGGATGTTTCCTGGGGAAATCATGATACCTGGCTTTGGGAATTTGGGGATGGAACAAGCTCAACCTTGCAAAACCCCGTGCATCTATTTGCTGATACAGGTGTTTACAATGTTTGCCTTACCATCTGGGATAGCGAAGGAACTTGCCAGAGCACATATTGTGATGAAGTATTTGTTGGTTTTTACCCACCACCATGGAATTGTTATAACTTCTTCACATATGTCGTCGAAGATTCATCAACAGTAACTTTTACAGGCGAAGCGTATTATGAAGGCGTAATGGTTCAAGCTGACAGTTATACCTGGGATTTTGGGGATGGAACCACAGGCGATGGACAGACTGTTACACATACCTATGAAATCAACCCTAACAGTCCGGATGTATACACGGTCTGTCTTACAACAATCATTACCGATTCAGTAACCGGTGAAACCTGTGAAGCTTTCTTCTGCGATGAGGTCTGGCTGGGGAATCAGCCTGATTGCCAGGCAATGTTCATTTATTATCCTTTGGACTCGCTCAATCGCGATTTTACTTACCAGTTTCTGGATGTTTCCTGGGGAGATCATGATACCTGGCTTTGGGAATTCGGGGATGGAACAAGCTCAACTTTGCAAAACCCCGTGCATCTATTTGCTGATACAGGTGTTTACAACGTTTGCCTTAGTATCTGGGATAGCGAAGGAACTTGCCAGAGCACCTATTGTGATGAAGTGTTTGTTGGTTTCTTTCCACCACCATGGGATTGTTTTAACTTCTTCACGTATGTCGTTGAGGATTCATCAACAGTTACTTTTACAGGCGAAGCGTATTATGCGGGGATGATCGTACAGGCTGATAGTTATACCTGGGATTTCGGGGATGGAACCACTGGCGATGGCCAAACAGTTACACATATTTACGATCCGAATGGGCCAGATATTTATTTAGTTTGCCTTACAACAGTCTTTACCGATTCAGTAACCGGTGAAACCTGTGAAGCTATCTCCTGCGAAGAGGTATGGCTGGAGAATCAGTTTGATTGCCAGGCAATGTTTATTTATTATCCTTTGGATTCGCTCAACCGCGACTTGACTTACCAGTTTCTGGATGTTTCCTGGGGAGATCATGATACCTGGCTTTGGGAATTTGGGGATGGAACAAGCTCAACTTTGCAAAACCCCGTGCATCTATTTGCTGATACAGGTGTTTACAACGTTTGCCTTACCATCTGGGATAGCGAAGGACCTTGCCAAAGCACAAATTGTATGGATGTGTTTATTGGTTTCTTCCCTCCACCATGGAATTGTTGTAACATCTTCACGTATGTCGTTGAAGATTCATCAACCGTTACTTTTACAGGCGAAGCTTATTATGCAGGGATGATCGTACAGGCTGATAGTTATACCTGGGATTTCGGGGATGGAACCACTGGCGATGGACAGACAGTTACACATATTTACGATCCGAATGGACCGGATGTATACACGGTCTGCCTTACTACAGTCATTACCGATTCAGTAACCGGTGAAACCTGCACGGCGGTTTCCTGTCAGGATGTGATGGTTAACGGAATGGCATATTTCGACT
>JAGLWB010000400.1 GCA_023133655.1 Bacteroidales bacterium | reverse complement strand
ATTCCCTTATTGAAAGCTATGATAAAGGCTATGTTTATGCAGGGAAAATCAACCAGGACCAAATACCTAAATATGGTTGGATATTCAAGACAGATATAAACGGTGAGATGCTCTGGGACAAAAAGTTTGGTGAATATGGCGATGTAACAGCAGTTCACGATATTAAACAAACAATCGACAACGGTTATATTTTGTCGGGTTCTACAAAAAAGCTTGATCCATACTATGATCCATTTATCATGAAGCTGAATGTCTGTGGTGAGAAGGAGTGGTGCAAAATATTACATCTGCCTAATAATATGGATTTCGGTACACGTATCCTGCAACTACCCAATGGGAATTATATTGCCTTGCTTACCTATTTCAGCTATATATACAGTGAACGCATCTGGTTAATGTGTTTCGATGAAGCAGGCGAGGTCCTTTGGAAAAAGGTATATGCACAGGAATATCCGTTTATAGATAGTGAAAACGGCTATGGATTACTTACTACATCTGATTCAAGTATTTTGATTACTGGAAAATGTTATTATCCTGATTTACCTGATACCACTACTTATATTGCCAGGCATTTCTTAATAAAGACCGATTTTGAAGGTAATGAGAAATGGACGCTTATATGGGGGAGTGATGAACAATTTTATGGCCATGGTGTAATGTCTGTGGAAGATAATAATGGTAATATCTATACTGTAGGTAGACATACAACATTATATCCAAATTTTGGATACTCACCAACGTTAACTAAAACATCAATTGAAGGAGAAGAGATATTTTACAGTGATGTTTATGATAGTACCAATTTGGGGTTGTCGACAACCATTTCATGGTTTAATGATTCCACATTGGTTATTGGTACTGGCTGGAGTTTTCCCGGTCAAGAGATTGTAGAAGCTGTAATTAAAGTGGATACTTCAGGTAATGTACTAATAACAAAAATATTAATTGAAACCGACAATACATTTCAGGGTAGTATTGTAGATTTCGATAATAAATGTGTATTGATGGGTGGTTTTTACCTTGATGGCAACTGGGACATTTATGCCTATAAATTCAACCAGGACCTCGAATACGACACCATCTACACCCAGCCGTTTGTTTACGACAGCCTGTGTCCCTATCCGATAGTATCTGATACCATACCGCTGGATTGTGAGGTAGTGGGGCTGGAAGATCAAAAAACAAAAGAGCAGCCACGGTTAACCATTATTCCTAATCCTGCAAAAGATAAAATAAGGGTTGTATTACCAGAGCACATTACTACTCATACCAAAGCAGCCGGTTTCAACGTCAGCACCTGGCGGTATCAGTTTAATGGCGAGATACAACTTGAGATCTATGATCTGTATGGCCGCAGGTGGCATCAACAGGTTGTTGCCAAAGGCGATAAAGAAGCGGAGATACCGGTAACCTCTTTGCCAACAGGGCTTTATGTGGTGCGTGCGGTGATTGATGGGATGGTTGTGAGTGGGAAGTTTATTAAACAATGACACCAGCTATTCTCCCCTGAAGGGAAGAATATGATTGGGCGATTGTCAATTGTCAATTAGGCGATTTTCGATGTTAATTGGGCGATTGGACGATTTTCGATGTGAATTGGCGATGTGACGATTTTTAAATCGAATATTGAAAATCGACAATTGACAATCGTCTAAT
>JAGLWB010000040.1 GCA_023133655.1 Bacteroidales bacterium | reverse complement strand
CTTCGCTCAGCTTTGAACTTTGAACAATATGAATATCCGGATAGTATTTATTTTTATTCCATTATTTTTTAGTATTGGATGTTTCTTACAAAATAAGGATTCTTCCTCAAATGAAAAAAGCACCATAAGGGTCGCATCGTATAATGTATCATTGTTCCGCAATGAAGAGGGAGGGCTTATTAAGGATCTTTCTTCTGTGGATAATCAGCAGGCAAGAAATATTGCCGAAATCATTCAAACTGTCAGGCCTGATATCATTACGCTAATGGAATTTGATTATGACTCGGCGCAAGAAGGCTTAACTTTATTTCAGGAAAATTATCTAAGCATTAGCCAGCATGGGAAAGAGCCTGTTGTGTATAAATATTCAATGGTATTTCCCTCGAATACCGGTGTGACTTCCGGCCTTGACTTTAATAATGATGGTAAAGTCGAAGGCCCTAATGATGCTTATGGTTTCGGCAGGTTCCCGGGACAGTATGCTTTCGCCTTGCTATCGAATTATCCCATTAACAAGGAAAAAATAAGGACATTTCAACGTTTTTTATGGAAGGATATGCCGGGAGCGTTATGGCCGGCTTATGCAGATAGTACTGATTATTACACGGATGAAGAAAAGGAACAATTCCGTCTCTCCTCCAAAAACCACGCAGATGTTCCCATAGCCATCCCCGGTGGACCCATTCATTTACTTATTTCTCATCCTACTCCACCTGTTTTTGACGGGCCGGAAGATAAAAATGGCCGCCGGAATCATGATGAAATCGGGTTATGGGCCGACTATATTTCAGGAGGTGACAATGCCCGATATTTATATGATGACAAGCATAATTTTGGCGGGATTAAGGGAGAATATTTTATGATCATGGGTGATTTGAATGCCGATCCGGTAGATGGCGACAGTTACAATCATGCAATCCAACAGTTACTAAAGCACCCCGCTGTTCATCAGGAAGCCAGCCTCGGGATGTTTGTGCCAGCAAGCAAGGGGAGTGAGGAAAAAGCGAAAGCCAAACCGAGGAAAGAAGGCGACAATGCAGGAAATCCCTTGCACGACACATCAGTATGGGGGCTTCGAATAGATTATTTATTGCCCTCGAAAAATATTGAAGTAATAGAAAGTGGTGTTTTCTGGCCATCCTCTGATGATCCTGAATATTATCTCATCAAAGAGAACGCTGCCTCCGATCATATGCTTATCTGGATGGATTTTCAGCTATAGAAAGAGATCCTGCACTCCGTATTACATTTTAACAAACTCTACACGCCTGTTATTGGCTTTCCCTTCGGCAGTGGTATTTTCGGCAATGGGCTTGCTTTCACCAAATCCTTTAAAACTTAACCGGTCAGCCGAAATACCCATTTCTATAAGTTTATTCATAACGGCTTCTGCCCTACCTTCTGAAAGGGTTTGATTTAAAGCTTCGTCGCCATCGTTATCGGTGTGCCCTTCAACGCTAAATTTTAATTCAGGGTTGTCATTCAGAATTTTATAAATCGAATTGATAGCACCCATGGACTCTGGCTTAATGGTGGTTTTGTTTACATCGAAACGAATTGCGTTGGTTACAATTTTGCCATCCTGTAGGAATTTATCGTAAAGTTTTTGCCCGCCTTCAGCAATCCGTATATTTTTCATGTAGAAATTAACAGGGTTTGTATTAATTATTGAAACGGACAATCCGGTTGGATTAAATCCAAGGTGTGGAATGTTTAACATCCTAACATCGTCGTAATACACTTTCAATGAACGAATGTTGAATCCTATTGAAATATGTCTCCAAAAGGGGGTTTTTCTGTTGTACCAAAGTCCGTCGCCTCCAGAAACAAGGTTATCGGAACCATCGAACTGAATTCCACCTGGGAATAACTTAATGTTTTTTAAAGATTGACCAGCACCTCTTTGGTTTTTCTTATCATACAAAAACACGAAATATTTTGCCGAATGTGGTTCAACATCGTAATAAACATCAAATTCAATGGTGAAAATATCGGGCAGGTAATCCTGTTCAGGATTTTTTAAATAAGGTATTATACAGCTTGAACCAGACATAAACATGATAACATTTTCTCCTCCAAATTGTGCAATTTCAACATTTCCATATTGTAAATCCCACCTGGAAGGGAATTCGCCGTTTTCCTCGCCAATCAGGTTATCTTCAAAAACAACTTTATCACCAGGCACAAAATCATATTTAGCCCAGTTCAAGGTTGGAGAGGTGGCTTTTTCCCCTTCCTGATCAGAAGGTTTTTGTTCACTTTTGTCAAGTTCCGCATCCGGTAATTTCTGCTCCTCAGCAGGTTGTTTTTCAGCATCTTTGTCATCCTTGCTTCCCTCAAACACTTCATCAAGCCCTTCATCTATGGCCTTATCAACTTTTTCATCGGTTTTTTTTTCGACCGCCTTTTTAAGCTTCTTGCCTATATTGATCTGAGCCTCGGTTACATATGAACAGCTGAAGATAAACCCCACAATCAACAGAAGGTGTAATAATTTTTTCATGGCTTTTTGTTTAATGTTCAATAGAAAAACAAATGATTATTATACAAAGATAAATATATATTATATATTTTTTACCAGCCATTTTAAAAAAGGAATCATTTTTCAATTTAAACTCAATCTAAATTCAAAAACTCCTAATTTGGCTGAATAACTAAATAATTATTTCTTATGCATCCTATAAAGTTTTTTCACCCGATTTCCACATGGTTAATGCGGATTGGGATGGTTCTATTTGCCTGGGTTAATTACTTTTTCATGCTTCAGGCACTGAACTTGAAAAGCATTACTTTTTATATTGCTCTTGTTTCCATTTTGTTTAGTGTTCTTCTGTTTGTTGGTGGTTTTTTTAGAAAGCATACACTAACTGTTGTTTCTTCAATTTTCCTGATACTGGCCGCAGTGTATCAGATCTTTACTTTTTTACCCATCGGGCTAACTAATAACTTTGCTATATGCTTGTTAACCGGAGCTATCGCTTTTTACTTTCTGGCAAATGGCAACAAATAAACCAAACTGTTTCATTATGAAAAAAAGGATTTTTCTTCCATTGTTTTTTATGCTTTTTTTCTTTTCACTTTGTGCTCAGGATACAATTATTGTTCAAACGCTCACATTTGACTCCATAACTACCCGTCGTGGGACCTGGGAGTTTCCGCAAGGAGAAGAATACCGTAAAATCTTAATGTATTATACACTAAAGTGCGATCCACAAACTACGCACGACCCTTACCCTTGTGGCGAATGGGATTACCTGACATATACTAACGTCTTTGATCACACCGGCGTTTGGGATTCAACTTTGTATTTCCATCCAAACTTTACTTATATCAATGGGTTAACTGATGATTCAGTCCTGATGCGAAATGAGGCTACTTACTCATTTTACAGAAAGCTCCACAAGTCCGTTGTGTATGATGACACTCTTTCGATTGAAAACATAACAATTGGGCAAGGTTCCGGGGCTACCGGAGATATTTTGGCCACTTCAAAAACAGATGGCCGTTCGGTTTTTTTGTGGACGGCTAATGAACTGTCAGATCAGGGATTCTCTGCGGGAAACATTAATGGTATAAAGCTTTATATCACATCAGCTAATACAGATATCCGTCATTTAACAC
>JAGLWB010000004.1 GCA_023133655.1 Bacteroidales bacterium | reverse complement strand
CAGACCGTTGATGAAGATACTGTTGTTAATTTCGATGGCTCCTCGTCATCTGATAATGTGGGTATCGTAAGTTATTCCTGGGATTTCAATGCCAGTGACGGTATAAGTGTTGACGCCACTGGTGCCACAACAACCCATACCTACACTGAGCCTGGGACATATACCGTAACACTGAATGTATCAGATGACGCAGGTAATTATGCAACTGATACATTGATAGTTACTGTCAATGATACTACTGCCCCTTCCGATATTGTAGACCTCACCATTGAAGTCCAGGGCGTTGATCTTTTATTAAACTGGACAGAACCAAATGATAATGTTGCTGTCAGTCATTATAACATCTACAGGAGTACAAATGTTTCAATTACCGGGACATTGATATCTCAACCAATCTCTGGTGTTCATAACTTCACAGATTTATCTGTTGTCGGAGATGGAAATATATATTATTATATAGTTGTGCCAGTCGATACATCTGGAAATATTGGGAATTTCTCAAATAAAGTTTCAAATCCAGAGTTCAGTTTTAAATCAGGAATGAATCTGATTTCGCTATCTATTATTCCAAATAATAATAGTATTGATGCAATGTTGCCTCAAAACATCTCTTATCATCCGATTATCGAGATTAGCAAGCGAAAATCATCAGGTCAATATGTGATTTCCCGATATTACCCTGATTTTGATATCTGGTGGAGTGCAGATCCGACCTTTACTACAATTGAAATCGGAGAAGGTTACTGGTTCAAAATGGAACAACCAGTAAATCTTACTTTTACTGGGACTGTAAATACATTGAATGGTTCTATTGTAATGAACGATGGTATGAACCTTATCGGATGGCCATCATCACGAATTGTGGCTATTGAAGAAGCTGTACCTCAAAATTTAACATATCATCCTGTCATCGAAATAAGCGAAAGAATGGATACCGGCCAGTACAGGATAGTCCGCTATTATCCTGATTTTGATATTTGGTGGAGTGCCAATGGTCTTGATAGTCTGACACCCGGTAAAGGTTACTGGTTTAAAGTAAGCGGCGAATTTACATGGAATTATACTCCTTAGCGAGGTAAATATATTGAAAATGGGATTATTTTTAATCATAATTTTAATTGTATTATTATTTGCCACAGTCGTAGAAGGTAAAGATGATATGAATCCAAATTATATCAGCGGAGCAATTGAAATAAATGGAGAACCAGCACCCTCTGGGACTATTTATACTATTGAAATAATGGTTGGTGAGAACAAAGGATATATTTATACAGGTTCAGTGGATGATGGAAATATTCCTCCATTTGATAGTGGCAAGGGTAATTTCTGGACTGGAGATCAGATTGGTTTTAGTACTGGTGATGAATTTGAGATGACTATTGAGGGATGCAGTGATGTTGTATCTGGAACTTTTAGAACAGGTGGAAATAACAATGTCATTATCATGTGTTCTGACGGGAAAATTACCTCTCCCGCCCAAGGTCAGGGACCAGATGTAGCATATACTGCCACACAAACACAGGTACCTATGTCTGAACCGACGATTCTACCCACAGATGATAACATCCATTATGTGGAAGATCAAAACCGTTCTGAGGACCCAGATGCCCAAAAAAGGTCCGTACCGGGTTTTGGAATATTTTTTGCGATAATTGCTTCAACCACCGTAATTTATTTATACAGACAATGAATTTAAATCTAAAATCAGTTTATCAATTAATACAAAAAATTAAATAGTTCAAAAACATTAATAATAACTCAAATAAAAAGTATATCTGGGGTTTTCACATGAATAAAGTTAATAAATCAACAATTATTCTTATTATATTTCTAAGTATCATAATTATGGTCTCCTCAGCATATACGGATGATGGAAATGTCAATTATGTTGAAGGATTTATTACTATTAATGGAAATCCTGCCACATTAGGGACTAATTATACTGTTGAAGTAATTTCTGGTTCAAATATTGGATATATCTATAGTACAGGATATGTAGACGATTTTAATGTATTTTTTATGCTTTATGGAAACGGAAAATATAGAACCAGTGTTGATGTTAATTTCAGTTCAGGAGATGGATTCAGGGTATCAGTCCCTGGTTATTCTCAAACTGTTACTGATATATTTATAGGAGGGGGGAATTCAAATGTTAACTTAACATTATTGTCAAATTTTATTCGAGGACGTATTACTGTTGATGGTTTTCCTGCTCCAGACAGAACGAATTACACTGTAGGAGTAATTACTGGTCCAAATGCAGGTTTTGTCTATAACGGTGCTGTCAATGACTCGAATGTAAATCCTTCCTTTTTTGGAAATGGATATTATGATACCGGAAGCCAGCCTAACTTCACAACCGGTGATACTTTTGAGGTAACTGTAGAAGGCTATGCTCAGAAGGCTATATCTACATTTATAGACGGTGGAAATCTTAATACCAATATCTCTTGTATCAATGTAACTCCTTTAGATGATACAAATGTCAATTATATCACAGGAGTTATAACTATCAATGGTAGTGTAGCTCCATCTAACACACAATATGTTGTGACGGTTACCTCAGGTTCAAATAATAATTATACATATAATGGTAGAGTGGATGATGCGAATATTCCATTGTTTATGATCGGAAATGGAATGTATAATACTACCAATCAATTAGGTTTCACCACTGGAGATACATTTTCCTTATCTGTACCGGGTTATACCCAGACAATGACTGGTACTTTTATTACAGGGGGAAATACTGATGTAAACCTTTCAGTTTCTCCTTCTTCAGCTCCAACCGAATTTATCCCGCCT
>JAGLWB010000399.1 GCA_023133655.1 Bacteroidales bacterium | reverse complement strand
TTACGTTTTTTATAATACACGATGCTAACTCATGACCCGTTCCCCGAATGTATAAAATTACTTTACCCACCTTGGGGATTGGGTAAACAGAGGGAATCATTTATTTCTTAATCTTTCAATCATCTGCTTGTCAGGTTTAGGCCCGGTAATAGGGTAAGGAGTTTGAAAAACTTTTTTATTATCTCCCTGTTCTATCATCCAGTTAACGAGCAGTTCTCGCATTTTTACAATCTGTTTCTGGTGCGCCTCACTAGCGATTAGATTATGCTGCTCAAAGGGATCAATTTGAATATCATAAAATTCTTCAGATGGACGAATGTAATATTTATGAATAATTTTTGCAGCTAGGATATTAGTTTTTGCAGCCTCATCCCAAGAATCCCAGTAAGCATCTTTATTCGGTCTCCGTAAAATATCAGAATGATTACTGTGATAACAATCAGGTCTTAAATTCATAATATATTTATAGCGGTTGTTGCGGATACTGCGAATTGGATAAATATTCATTATCCCATCACCACTATGAGTTGTAAAAATATATTCTCTATGAGTGTTGGTTTTATCTTCTAAAACTTCTTTAAACGATTTTCCATCCAGATTATCAGGTATCTGAAAACCGATTATATCTAGAAGGGTAGGGAAAATATCAATCCAGCTTACTAAAGCATCTGTTCTGGTGGCCGGTTTAATGTGACCAGGCCAAACTATTATCAGTGGTACCTTTATCCCAGCATCATACAAATTCCATTTTCCAAAAGGCCATTGCGCTCCATGGTCAGCGGTATAAATAAAAATAAAATTATCACCGAATTTTTCCTGCACGAGATTGTAAATCCTACCCATTTCATCGTCAAGTCCTGTGATATCTGAGTAATACTGAGCCCTGTGTTCACGAGTTTCTTTAGTGTCGATAAAATAGGGAGGGAGTTTTAATGTTACAGGATCGTAAATGCTTTCGGTTGTCCATGGTACATGTGGACGACGGTCACCAACCATTAGGCAAACCGGCTGGTGAGGATTGTTATTCCTGAAATATTCAGATACATTGTTGTAAAGATTTACTCTTGGTTCTGAATAAAAATCCCATCCAACTTCTTCGTTTCTTCCATGAGCCACTTTACCAAAAGTCAGTAACTTGTAACCCGACTCCTGTAATTTACGGGTTAAATACAGAGTACCGGGTTTAGGATAAGTGTGATTTGCTTCTGCACCATTCCGTGCCGGCATTAGCCCCGTTAACAGGGCTGCCCGACTCGGAGCGCATGCTGGGGAAGCGATAAAGGCATTATTGAAAGTCATCCCTGCTTTGGAAAGCTTTTCCGCAGTGGGAGTCTGTAATACTTTAGCCCCATAAACGGTCACATCAGCGCGACTTTGGTCGTCGGCAAGGTAAATAACGATATTGGGCTGCTTTTGTGCAATTACCTGTAAACTTAAAGTAAATACAGAAACTGCGGCTAATGAGTAACTGAGAATGCTGTTCATTTCTTCTGGTATTAATTTAGGGAATATTGATTATTAATTAGTGCCTGAAAGAAAACTACCTATTTTCAAATTTTTAATCAATTTATGCTCATTAATCAAGGTTGAATATTGTAAAACCGAAATACGTTTGATGTTTTACCACGGATTCTATTATCGTTATGGCTGAACTGTTAAAATATACTCATAATTTTAACTTTTCAGGCATGCCAATCCTTTGTAAAATAAATCATTTTATATGTTCCCGGCAGTAGTTAAGCTGCCGCTTTACGCTCTCTGTCAGTTGATTGCACGGATTTTCGTTTGGCTGCAATCATCTCCTGGCCAATACGCCGTAGGTTATATGCACCGACAGCCAATCCAATATATCGCTTGAAATTCGGATACCTACGATCAGGACATCGATCCAAACCCCTGCATTCCAATTCATTGATATTCGATTCTACTGCACTATGTTTATTTCTCAACAGTTTAAATTGCCGTTGGCTTTCTTCGGCATGTTCCAGCTTGTTGCACTTTCCTTTTTTGGGCATAATTACTTTCTCGACATATTCTTCTAATAATTTCTTATTATCCTTGTGCCAAAAGCCTTTATCAAAGCTCCAACTCTTCACAGGGAACAAACCGGTAATACGCTCCACTAATGGTTTTACAATCTCAGAATCGGATTGGTGGTCCATCACCCGATAGTCCACTATCAGGTTGTACTGGTCCGTGGTAATGGTCAGTTTCTTTCCAAGTTCCACATTTGGATGTAATTTCCCTTTGGTGATCCATTCGGTATATTCCTCGAAAATTGAAAATAATTTCTCGTTGTGAGGGATATGTTCTCCTTTTAGTATCCTGCGCTCAAGTAAGTTAATGTGTTTATCCAGAAAACCCATAAACCGGTCTAATTCAAGGCTGATTAAAATATCTGTGATATCTCTTACCGGAAATGTTTCTTTTGATCGTTCAAGTTTGTTCTGCAATGTTCGTGCTTTTGAAAGATAACGGCGCACTGCATGTTTTACCCGTTGATCCTTTCCTTTGCCTCCGGAAGATGATGTTTTACCCACGACCCTCATCATGTTTTTCATCTCGTTGTGCCAGTTACGTATTTTTCTCCACCCGGGAACTTCAGGATACTTCTTCAGGAACTTGCCAACCATGTCAAGGCATTTGCGGGCACTGTCCCATAAAAGGTTGTAATCGGTCGGAAAGTGTACATTGCTTTCAACAACAAAACTATCGGTCTTTAAGCGTAATGCTGCTGCCTCTTTTTTTTTAAATACCTCATGACCAAACTCAACAATAACCTGGTTCAACTTCCTTACAGTCTCGTCATCCAGAAGCGATACATTATCGATAATGTTCTGATATTCAAATTTGTACTTCTCATAACCAAAGCCACTCTCAACACCCATTATCTGGCGGATCACATAGTGTGGTGATTTGCCAGATCATGAAGTTCATCATAGTTGATATTTTGACACAGTCGCACTTGAGACAAAACAAATATCTGCCACAAATCCATGCCAGGCCGTCCGGTAAGCTTCTTACCCTTGGTAATCTTTGCTTCCAGTATTTCAAATACTCTTTCGTTCCACTTTGGGTTGGTGAATATTTCTTTTAATGCTGCACATAATCCAGGAAGTGCACCGCTTCTCTTTTTTGTTGGTATGGGGGTTTCC
>JAGLWB010000398.1 GCA_023133655.1 Bacteroidales bacterium | reverse complement strand
CTGATCAGCAAGGTAGCCGGTCAAAAGAGCTATAACCACAGAGAATAGGGTCTTGACCTGAGATTCCACTGACAGGGCCGTGGCAAGGACATCTTTTTTTAAAACCTCAGTCACGTATGCAACTCCTATCGGTTTTCTTATATTTTCAATGATGTAAATGCCAATATAGAAAATGATGGATAAAAGCAATACATTACCAAGGTACAACGCACCACTAATGGTTCCAGCCAGCAGGCCTATTAATAAGCTAAGATTTAATGGCTTCTGTAATTTATCGAACTTTGCTGCTAAATAACCCGATTTTCTGGAACTGAAAGAGGTCAAAACGTAAATAATAAAGTAAACCAACCCAACAATTACCGCTGTACGTTGATCATCTTTCAAAAATAATAACAGAGGAATTGAGATCGCAAAGGCATTTAAGAGCGGTTGCAGATAATCTTTCAAAGCCCTGAAATACCCACTAAATATCGATACATTGGCAATGGCTCTCAAAACCTGAATATCTTTAAAGGAGCTCATAAAATCTTTGAATACATTCATAAAAATTAATCTAAAACCCTGTTTTTTTATAATCCGGATATCACCATCGAGGATCTTAGGATATGAAAGCATCAGAAACAGATCAAGCAGATAGGGAATGGCAGAGTAAATAAAAATTAAATCGTATCTCCCGGAAGTCAAAACAATTAGCCCTGCTAACAATGCTGATATTGCTGATCCGATTTGTGACCAGGACCGTGTGTGGCCGTAGTAATCAACCTTATTATGCAGCCAACCTTTTATTTTGAGGTACTCAAAGATCATAGCTTTATGCGTTCCGGTACGAAATGCCTCACCAAAAGAGAACACACACATTGCCATGATAAAAAGGGCAAATTTATCAGAAAAGAAAAACAGCAAAAATGAAATGATATAGAATGTAAATGAAACGATCATTGTCCGGCGTCTACCATAAGCATCAGCTAACATACCTGCTGGTATCTCAAAGATATTCCTTACTATTTCCCTAACAGCATATAAAATGCCGATTTGAAAAAATGATTGTCCATTTTCAAGGAAAAACAATATCAGAAACGGTTCAAAAAAACGAAGATTCTTCAAAAAACCATACGCGCAGAACTTGTAATATTGAATATCCCTGTTAAATATACGTTTCATAACGAATAAAAAAACCTAAGTTTCAAGTTTTTTGTTCTCACTGAAGAAGTCAGCAAAACTCTTATACTTTCTGTCTTTTGTCTGTTCAAAAAGTCTTTTCGCAAAAGGGATAAGATGTTGGCTCTCATCAAGACGGAAAAACTTTGGATTAAGGTTGTCTTCACCCAACCTGACTCTGTCGAGTGCATCAGCATCTTTCAACAGAGCTACAGTCGTATAGTAGAGATGACGGTCACTAATTTCATTCCGCTCAGAATGATTTACAACCGCTAGCTCAATAGCTTCAAAGTCATCCTCTGACAGGCCCATCGAATGAAACATGCCACTAAATTGAGGTAATTTTTCCTGAACAGCCCAAAGTCCATGTTTTGTACAGTAGCCATCATGTCGTCTGGCAAGGTCATGAATAAAAGCGGCGCAAAAAGAGCGGCGTGTACTCTGAATGTTTTTTAGCTTTCCACCCAGGGAGATGCAATGAATCATAACCCGGTAAGTATGATTTATTCCATGTTTTATGCTGTAGCATGAAAAATCATCCTCACTTAGGGAAAACCTACTGAAATCCAAACCGATATCAAACATAAAAGTGCCTTGAGTTTGGAGTGCCTAGAGTGCCTAGAGTTTCAAATTAGGGCTATTTCAGATAATACATTTTATTAACTCTAAGTACTCTAGGCACTTTAGCTCACTTTAAGTACTTGAAAGTTACACAATCAGAATATTTTATCTAAACTAATTGTTGTCAATTTTTAAATTAACAATACTCAGTATCTCCTCCTCTATCATTTTTGTCTTCTCCACTATTTCTTCACCAAGAGTAAGCTTCTGATTAACAAAATCAACATCATCCAGCCCTGCAGCATTTATTTTTACATTCAGAAAGGCACCAATAACACCTGACCGGGCTGCCAGTGCGCCAACACCTGCATCAGAAACTGAGTTAGGGTTACCTGTCTCTGCCATAGCTTTCATCACATCCAGGGACTCATAACAGAGTTTCATGGTCCGGAAAGGGACTTCAATGGCAAATTTCGTAGCATTCTGGATTGCTTTATTCCGATTAGCTTTTTCATCCGATGTTTTTTTCGGCAAGCCAAAAGCTTCCATGATCTTATTAAAAGCTAATGTATCCTCATCAACCATCTTCAATAATTCATCGTGGTAATATTTTCCCTTTTCAGCCCAATCAGAGAACTCCTCCCATCTGTCATCCCATCCTCTTTTATGAGCCGACAGATTAGCTACCATGGTACCCAATGCAGCGCCCAAACCTCCCATGCATGCTGCAATTGATCCACCACCCGGAGCCGGAGATTCAGAGGCAGTTTCATAAGTAAACTCTTTTATGCTCATATCAACAAGTTTACTATTTGAACCGGTTTCTAATAAATACTCAATAATCTTCTTATCAGGATCGAAAGGGTATAGTTCATTAAGGCCCATTGATTTTACAGCAATTTTAATAATCTCGCGATCAGGGATCCCGGCCGAACGCTTTTGCTTTCTCAGGTAATGCTTGCCCGCATCCAGCATAGCTTTTAAAGGCACAAGGCCGACAATCTCAGACCCTGTTACACGCACCCCTCTGGCTTCGGCTTTTTTACACACTTCGTCAAATGCAACATGAACAGGGGTTACATCTATATCGGTCAGGTTAATCGATATTTGGGCGATACCAAATTCATCGATATACCATCCAATGGCTCTGACTTTCTTCAAGCTCCCTGGTATTCTGATTTTCTCACCGTTCTCGTCAACAGCAATTTTTCCGGTAACAGGATCTCCTTCTCTTTTAAATCGTCCCTGTTCTCTGATGTCAAACGCAATCGCATTGGCCCGTCTCGTTGATGTAGTATTCAGGTTCGCATTATATGCTACCAGAAAATTTCGAGTACCTACGACAGTTGCTCCCGTCTTTTCATTAAAAACGGCTGGCCCAAAATCAGGTTTCCAATGCGGGTCGGCTAATTTCTCTTTTAGTCCTTCATACTCCCCCTTACGAATATTAGCAAGGCTACGTCGCTCCTCTGTCAATGCTGCATGCTCATAACAATAAACAGGTATGCCGAGCTCCTCTCCGACCCTTTTAGCCAGTTTGTGTGCATATTCAACAGTTTCCTCAACTGAAATATTAGCTACAGGAACAAGTGGGCAAACGTCGGTTGCCCCCATTCGGGGATGTTCACCCTGATGTTTCGACATATCGATCACCTCTGAGGCTTTTTTAATGGATAGAAAAGCAGCTTCAATAACGCCCTGGGGTGTACCTACAAATGTCACAACAGTCCGGTTTGTCGCCTTACCCGGGTCAACGTCCAGGAGACGAACACCGTCTACAGTCTCAATCTGATCGGTGATCTGCTTGATCACGTCCATATCCCTTCCCTCACTGAAATTGGGAACACATTCTATAATTTGCTTCATAGTTGTTTGTTATTGTGTGTGTTTTTTAGTTACAAGGTTCAAAGTTCAAAGTTCAAAGTTCAAGGCTGAGCGCAGCGAAGTCCGCCTCAGGCGGATTCAAGGTTCCTGATTCCTGATTCCTGATTCCCGATTCCGATTCCCGATTCCCGATTCAAAGTTCAAAGCTGAGATTTTAAAACTCTACTATTCTGAAACTTGCAACCCGCAACCCGCAACCCGTAACCCGTAACCTGTAACAATCACTGCACCTCCCCATTCAAAACAACAGTCTCCACCTTATTATCTCCATACGAATACGGCATATACTCGTAGGTTGGTATCTCTTTCGTAATAAACAAATTGGCCTTTTTCCCCACAGCAATGCTCCCTAACTCTTTCTCCACGTCCATGGCATAAGCTCCGTTAATGGTGATGGCATTGATACCTTCTTCCGGGGTTAGCTTATAAGCAATACTGGCCATCGACAGTATGAATTGCATATTGCCTGAGGGAGATGATCCGGGGTTAAAATCACTGGCCAGGGCAAGTGGCAGTCCGGCATCAATCATTTTCCTGGCCGGGGCATGAACCATCCCCAGAAAAAAGGCAGCACCGGGAAGAATAACCGGCATTGTACCGGAGTTTAACAGAACCTTGATTTCTTCCTCGCCCGTAAACTCAAGATGATCAACAGACCTTGCCCCGTGTTTCACGCCGACCTGAATTCCTCCTGAATAATCAAGCTCATTGGCATGGATCTTAGGAGGTAAGCCAAATTTTGCTGCTGCAGCAAGAATTCGATCCGTATCTTCAACCGTAAAAAAGCCCCTGTCACAAAACACATCAATAAAATCTGCAAGGCCTTCATCTGCAACTCGCGGTAGCATTTCATCTATAACCAGGTCAACATAAGTTTCCTGCCGGCCTCTGTATTCTATTGGAATAGAATGAGCACCCAGAAAAGTTGCTTTTATGGTTAATGGCGACAGCTCTTTTAAACGGCGAATAACCCTGAGCATTTTAATTTCGCTTTCAACAGTTAATCCATAACCGCTTTTTATTTCAACAGCTCCTGTTCCGTATTCTGTTATCTCCTTTAAACGCGGCAGGGCAAAACGAATCAACTCCTCCTCAGATGCTTCCTGTAACTTCTGAGCTGAGTTGAGTATTCCCCCTCCTCTTTTGGCGATCTCTTCATAGGATAAGCCTTTGATCTTATCTATGTATTCTATTTCACGGCTGGCAGGGTAAACCAGATGCGTATGCGAGTCGCACCAGGCAGGAAAAACCATCTTACCTTTTGCATCAATTACTTTTACCGAATCAGATAGTGGAATAAAAAAAGCCTTCTCCATATCCTGCATGGTTCCAAATTCCCTGATTCGCCCTTCCTCTATGTAAAGAAAAGCATTCTTAATGGTGTCAAGCATTGACATTTGTCTTCCAGAGACCTTGGGCTTTTTAATACGCTCAACCTGAATAAGTTGCTTTATATTTTTTATAAGTATTTTCATCTGAATGTCAAATGGATTAAGGCTTATTGCTGTTGGTTATTAGCTATCGGCTTTCAGAAGGCGAAAGTAATAAAAATGTTTTTTTTAAATAATATTTAATTTTACTTACATTTTATATATGTAAAACATTTTATATAACTTTGTGCGCAATTAAAAAAACATAAACTTATTTACTATGAAACTGAAAAAACTTTTACTCTTTACACTGGTTATTGGTTTTATCTCTGTTGCTTACGCAGAAAAGGTAACCCTTAATGAAGCAAAACAAGTAGCCAGAAATTTCTATTATGAGAAATACAATCAATACGAAAAACCAATAAACATTGAAGATATTATTCTCGGTGATGTTCATATTGAAAAAAATGGCATTGAAAACACCTATTATGCTTTCAATATTGAAAACGGTGGTTTTGTTATAGTCTCTGCCGAAGATGTTCTCGATCCTGTTTTTGGTTTTGCTTTCAAAGGAAGTTATTCACCTGAAAATCAACCAGACAACTATATTGGGTGGATGCAGCATTACAGCGACATGGTTGTTTGGGCTCGTGAAACAAATTACCAGCCTGAACAAACAATCGTAAATTTGTGGGAACTTTTGCTAACAACAGATATTGAATCGCTTAATATTCGAGGTGGAAGAGATGTAGCCGCCTTGCTTACATCAACCTGGAATCAGGATAGTCCCTATAATATGTTGGCTCCGGAGGCCGCTGGTGGCCCTGGTGGACGATGTTACGCCGGCTGTGTGGCAACCTGCATGGCCCAAATAATGTATTATTGGAGATACCCTTTGCAGGGATCAGGATATAATTCATATCCTTCACCATATGGTTACCTGGAAGCCAATTTCGGGGAAACGTATTATGACTGGACCTCCATGAAAGATAATGTGGCCGGAAGTAGCTCCAGCCATACTATTTATGCTGTTGCTGAGCTACAATACCATGCCGCCATTGCTGTAAATATGAATTTTAGCCCGAATGGATCAGGTGCTCAAAGCGGTACTGTTCCTTATGCGCTGAAAACATATTTCAATTATTCACCGGCAACCTCTATCGTAAACAGATCGTCCTATACACAGCAAACATGGGATGCATTGTTAATGAATAATATTGATAACGGACGTCCGTTGTATTATTCCGGTAATGACGGGGGGAGTGCCGGTCATGCCTTTGTTTGCGATGGATATCAGGACGGTTCAATAAATTATTTTCATTTTAATTTTGGCTGGTCCGGATACGGTGATGGTTTCTACACAGCCAGTAATGCCGGTGGATTCCCATATGACCAAAGGGCAATTAGGAATATATATCCGGATGATGCCACTTATCAATATCCTTATTACTGTAATGGACCAAGCGTAATTAACACAATAGCAGGATCAATTGATGATGGAAGCGGACCTTTTGCAGATTACGAAAACAATGCAAGCTGTAGCTGGCTTCTTGCTCCTGATCAGGATTCAGTAAAGTATTTTACAATCAACTTTGTTAAATTCGATACTGAAAGCAGTGACATACTAACTATCTATGACGGTGAAACTACTTCTGATCCTGTTCTGGGAAGCTTTTCAGGAAATACAATCCCAGATAATCTTGTTTCTACGGGCGATAAGGTTTTAATCACCTTCGAAACAGATGGAAGCGGAACTGCTCAGGGATGGCGGCTTGAATATTCATCATCTCAGCCATCATTTTGTAATGTAATGACAGTGTTAACAGAACCTTCCGGAACATTTAGTGACGGCAGCGGGGATTGGAAATATCGTAAAGGTACATTTTGCAGATGGACCATTGATGTTCCTATGTCTAATAGCGTATCGTTGGAATTCCCTTTCTTTGACACTGAAATGGAAAATGATTATATTAGAATACTTGATTACTCTACAAGTCCACCAACAGAATTGGGTGAATTCTCTGGAAATTTTCCACCTCCCACTATAACAGGTGTTGGCCCGATTACTATTATATTTATGACTAACGAGATCATTAACAAGCAAGGATGGACTATCTATTACGAGATCGATAATGTTGGGACGGATGAAATTGAAATGGTATCATATTTCAATATGTTTCCTAATCCCGCTAACGACCTGCTAAACGTTGAGTTTATCTTGCCTGAAACCCAAAAAATAGAGTTAAGTATCCTTAACCTTACGGGATCTGTTATTTACAGTGAAGCACTCGGACAGGTCAAAGGAAGAAATACATTAAGTATTGATGTTTCAGATTTCGCACAAGGTGTTTACCTACTCAGATTAGTTGGAGATCAAGGTATTCTGAATAAAAGAGTTATTGTGAGGTAAAATACTCCAGTTCTCCTCTTTTCTTCAAACATTTGATGATTTTATTTTTCATCTTCCAACAAGTCATCTGCCGTATTTTCAGCATGTCAGCTAATTTATAAGTTGAAATTGCAGGATCATGACAAACAAGGCTGGTTAACTTAAACGCCTTTTTAAATGGAACCTTGCATCCATGAAAAAACGTATGAGATGAAGCTGATTCTTCATGCTTGCACCTTGTACACCGCCTTGAAAAAGAAGCTTTACCTTTACAATACTTGGTATGACCACATTTATTGCAAACAAAGCCCTTCTCCCACTTAACATCAGCCAGGTATTCAAGGCACTTCAAATCTGTACTGAACTTTTCCTCAAACTCCTTCAACGAACTGTAAGTAAATAACTCTTTCATGAATGACATAATATTTTGCTCACAAAAACTTCTCAAACACTGCCAAAACTATTTTTCTGGAATGGTTTTTGTTACAAAGATAAAACAATAGTGATACTAAAGCGATTTAAAATAAATAATTATATCTTTGCAAACAATTTTTTAGTCCGAAACAAAAATTAAAACATCTATTATGAAAAGATTAAGTATAGTTTCTTTTGCTGTTATTGCTCTATTTTTTACCAGTTGTGGCAGCAATGGAGGGGAAAAAACAGAAAAAAAATCATCTGACAATGATGCAAAAGAAACAGTAGCAGAACCTCAAAATAACAAATCGGAGGGTGGAATAGTAATCCATCTTACCAAAGAAATGTTTCTTGAAAAAGTTTGGGATTTTGAAAAAAACCCGGAAGAATGGGTTTATGAAGGAAACCTGCCTTGTATAATTGATTTTTATGCCGATTGGTGTAAGCCCTGCCGCATGGTTGCTCCAATAATGGAGGAATTGGCCGAAGAATATAAAGGGAAAATATATGTTTACAAAATTGACACACAAAAGGAACGTGAGTTAGCTCAGGTTTTTCAGGTAACAAGCATTCCAAGGGTTTTGTTCTGCCCCAAAAATGAAAAACCACAAATGTCAGTTGGAGCACTGCCTAAAACAACATTTGTTGAAGCAATTGAAGGTGTTCTTCTGAAAAGCAAATAAAGCAGAACCCAATCCATAAACAGTTTCTAAATACAAACAAAAAATAAATTTACTAATTAAATAATTAAATAATCACTATCAACAATGGAACATTTAACAAAACAGACATTTACAGAAAAAGTCTTTGATTTTGAAAAAAATAAAGATTGGAAATTTGCCGGGGAATTACCATGCATTATAGATTTTTATGCTGACTGGTGTCAGCCATGTAAGATGGTAGCACCAATTCTTGAAGAATTATCCAAAACCTATGAAGGGAAAATTAACATTTACAAAATAGATACCGAAGCTGAGCAAGAGTTAGCTGGTGCATTTGGCATCCGAAGCATTCCAAGTATGCTTTTTTGCCCTGCTGAAGGACAGCCTCAAATGGCAGTTGGAGCTCTTCCAAAAGAGAGCCTGATACAGGCTATTGATGATGTCCTGTTA
>JAGLWB010000397.1 GCA_023133655.1 Bacteroidales bacterium | reverse complement strand
TATTCCCAGAAATGCAGAAAAATGATAGAATGGCGAAAATAAAAAAAAATGCATCAAGGAGCAAGAATATTTGTTCGGGGTTAAAGGTTTAAAGTTATCTGTTTGCTGCTATAGTTAAGTGTTACTCTTGGTAGCCAAACTTGAGATAGATACATATGTTCAATACTTAAATTAGATATGCAACCAATTTATTTCTCATTTTATTAATCAAAATTATGGAGGTTTTATGAAAAATTGTAATTTTATGATTCAAACGGAATTAGAAAGATTTAAAGGTCAGAGTAATTTAAATATGCTCCGGAGTATTTTCATAAGTAAACCTGGGGTCTTGCGACAGACTGTAAACAGGGGGATTATTTATCTTATTAGTGTCATACTGAGTATACTAAGTTGTTATTCTCAGACATATGTTATTGATACTTTAACAATAGACACAAATAATCTTAATCCCATGCAGTCGTATGGAGATGATTTTTTAATCAAAAATCAATGCGCCCCCGAAACACGCGCCCTCCAACCCGGCTGGAACTGGCTCTCCTTCCCACGCCTGGAAAGAACAGGAAATAATTCTGTTAATGCCCAAATATTTCTTGAGAATTCTCTTAAACCAGAACCTTTACCAAACATTTTCCAGATAAGAAATTTACCTAAAGGTGATTTTGACGAAGTATGGCTTGAATATGATTATGGTAATTGGGATATTAATGATTTGACAAATATTTCAAGTGATCTTGGATATAAGCTTGAGATTGATGAACAGTATTTTAATGATAATTATTTCAGTATTTCCGGAACCATATTATCATCATCGCATGCTATAGATCTTTATGGGGGGAGCGGCCAGGAAAACTGGATTGGCTATTTCTTAACGGAGCCTCGTTGGTCCGAGGACGCATTTGCCGGTGTATGGGATAAACTCACTATGATCAAAACGCAATACTGGACCATGGCCAAAATATTTGGACATTGGTTTGTGGATTCAAAAGTAGGACCATTGCAGTACGGTGACATGGTTGTAGTGAAATGTACCGAGGATTGTTCGTTTCAGTGGAATGTATCGGCACCACCTCATGCTCCGAAAGGGTATGTTGCAACTGAGTATTTCACTTACGAGGAGCAGGCTGATTATACTCCGATATATGTTGAACTTGATACTACCGATCTGCCGCTGGAAGTGGGTATTTTTTGCGATACGGTATGTTATGGCGCCGAGGTGGTTAATACGGGCGATACCATGGTTCAAATCAATGCCTATATAGACACCACTGGCCTGGGCGGGGAACTAGAGTTCGCATATCATTACGCTTTGAAAAGGGCACATTTGGCAAAGAGCGAATATTATATATATAATACCATTACAGGCCGTATGGAACCAGGGAAGATCAGGAAAGGGGATAACAAGGAGTGGTACTGGGTTTCGTTTAAGAAAGAAGATTCTGAGGCTATTACTACAGCTCCAACGGTGGAATTGTTATCGGTACAACCCAATCCATTTAACGAAAGTGTTATGATAAAACTATCTGTAAATAAAAAGACTGTGATAACAGTCCGTATAACGAATATGCAGGGAAAGGAGATAAAAACCTTGATGCAAGGTTATCAGCTTTCAGGCCATTATCAGCTAACCTGGGATGGAAGTAACCAGGCCGGCATAACATCAGATCCCGGTATATACCTGCTTATTATTGAGACTCCTGGCCAGGTGGTAACAAATAAACTCATTCGAATGAATTGATATGCAAAAGAAACATATTTTGATGCTTATATGTCTCCTGTTTTTATTTGGTTTTACCAATTCACAGGTAATCGTAGTAGATCAAAATGGAGGAGGTGATTACGAGCATATTCAGGATGGAATTAATGCCTCACAAGATGGCGATACTGTACTAGTATATCCTGGAATTTATTATGAGAATATTAATTTCACTGGTAAAAACATCACTCTCGCCAGCTTGTATTTAATTACTCAGGATGAATCGTATATTGATGAAACCGTTATAGATGGGAACCAGCAGGGGAGTGTGGTTTTGTTTATATCGGGAGAGGATTCAACAGCCACTCTATGTGGATTTAACATATGTAATGGAAATGGAACAAATTTACATGGAGATGACAAACAAGGAGGAGGAATAGCATTAAAAGACTCAAAAGCAACCATCAAAAAGTGTATTATAAAAAACAACCATGTAAGTCATGGAGGCGGAGGAATATGTGTTATAAATAGTACTTTGCATTTATCTGGTTCAAAAGTGAAAAAAAATTATGCTTTTAAATGGGGGGGGGGGATTATGCTTGCATCCGACTCTCAAATATTTTTCGACACATTACAGTTAAATGATATCTATTTAAATTATTCACGCAGTGGATGCGATTTTTTGAAAACGGCCAATTGTCCCAATATAATTGAATTTGTGGTAGATACATTTACCGTATTGAATCCTGATCATTTTTATATCAGTTCGCCGGACCCTAATTGGTATCAACTCAATGATATTTTAATAAGTATTCAGCATGCGAAAGTCGAAACGGTAAATGCAGATTTATATGTTAACCCGGAAGGAAATAATTCGAACAGTGGGCTGACTTCTGATGAACCATTGCAATCTTTGTCTTATGCACTTACAAAGATTGTTTCAGACAGTTTACATCCCAATACTATATATCTCTCTAATGGAATATATTCCCCTTCCACTACCAATGAATATTTTCCGTTAAGATGCCGCAGTTTTGTGAGTTTTGAGGGAGATAGTATGGTCAACACTATTTTGGACGCAGAATATACCGGATATCATTTTCACGGCTATAGGTATGCAAATGAAATAGCATTTACTAATTTAAGTTTAATTAG